>JBIKVL010000089.1:0-9185 GCA_044356875.1 Pirellulaceae bacterium
CTCCACGACGACAGCGGGGCGGTGGTGCGCGACCACAATCGCCGCGCGTGGGATGATATGGTCAAGGCGCGGCAGGGGTTTACCAAGCCCGCTCGCGACGAGGATTTCGCGAATCCGCTCGCGGTGGTCGACGCCGTGGGGTGGCTCAGCGGCGGCATTCGCGGCCAACGCGTGCTCTGTTTGGCGGCGGGCGGTGGACGGCAAAGCGCGCTCTACGCGGCGGCGGGCGGCCAAGTGACCGTGGTCGACATCAGCGCGGCGATGTTGGAGCTCGATCGGCAAGTGGCGACGGAACGCGGTTTGGAAATCCGCGCCGTGCAGGCTTCGATGGACGCGATGCCGATGCTGGGCGACGCCGAGTTTGATTTGGTGATCCATCCGGTGAGCACCTGTTATCTGCCCAGGATCGGGCCCGTGTATCGCGAGGTGGCACGAGTGTTGCGGGCCGGTGGGCTGTACATCAGCCAGCATAAGCAGCCGACCAGCCTGCAGGCGGATATCGTCTCGGGCGCGCGGGGCTATGAACTGGTCGAACCGTATTATCGTTCGGGGCCTTTGCCGCCCGTTCATGGCAGCCGACATCGCGAGTCAGGCACGCTCGAATACCTGCATCGCTGGGAGGAATTGATCGGCCTCTTGTGCCGTTCGGGATTCGTCATCGAAGATCTCATCGAGCCGTTTCACGCGGCGCCGGACGCCGCTCCCGGCGACTTCGGCCACCGCAGCCGCTTCACCGCCCCCTACGTGCGGATCAAAGCGCGGCGCACGGCCGCCTCATCGAGCCAACTATCAAGCGGTTCGAAAAACTCGGGAGCCGGAGCCCCCGCTCATGGCTCCGGGATCTTCTCGCCCTCTCAGGATCGGCCAGTCCGGCGCCTAATCCTCGATACATAGTAGAGCCGTCAATCATGGATCCATTAATCATAGAGCCGTTAATCATAACTCCTTGGCTCACGGATTCTCGAACGACACATCCTTGAACCATAGATCTTGCAATAACGGATCTTGTATTGGTTGATGCTAGAAAATAGGAAGTTCGCTCATGAATCGCGTTCCCACCTTTGTATTTCGCGGTCCGCGATCGGCCAACTTCCGGTCGCTCGCCGCGACCGTCGCCATCATGTTTCCCGCCGTGCTGGGACTGAGCGGCGTTGGTCGCTCGAGTTGCGTGGGGCAGGAGGCCGCTGGCAAATCTCCATTGGCGTCCGGATCGCCGGCCTCTTCCGCCGACGCGACGGTCGCGCGGCCGCGGTTCGAGTTCACCAAGATGGTGGCGCATTGGGACGCGTACCACGATCCGGGATATCTGCCGTTCATCGAGGCGGCGCAGCCCGACGTCGCGCAGCTTGGCTTCTACGGCGCGCACTTTTGGAGCTTGTCGCACACGGCCGCTTATGGCGGTTATCCAGCTCACTTTCCGGTCCGCGGGCTGGCCGAATGCGGGCAATGGTTCGCCGACCGCAACGCCGAGCTGCGAAAGCGTGGCGTCAAAGTGGTCGGGCATTTCAATGTGGAATTCCTGGTCGGCGACATCGACGGCCCGAACGGCCCCACCGGCTTCTTCAAGTTTTACAAAGACTTATGGGATGAACGGGAATTGGGACCCAAACCGGTCGCCGACCCCCGCGAATTGCTCGAACGCGGCCCCGACGGAGCCCCGATTGGCCAAAAGGGCTACGGGATCGGCGGCATGTATGAATACTGGGCCTGCCTGCGAAACCCTCACTGGCAAGCGGTGCTCCGCGCTTGGATCAAACGCGGCATCGAGCGGGGCGTCGATGGCTACATGATCAATTATTTCTATCGCCACAACTGCCTGTGCGAACATTGTCAAACCGCGTTTCGTGGCTATCTGAAGGAACGCCATACGGGCCCGGAACTCCGCGAACGGTTCGGCATCGACAACCTCGATAAGCATCGCTTCGTCGAGCTTGTCTCGTGGCATGATCCACGCGAGTCCACGCCGCTACGGCGGGAAATGCTGCGGTTTTCACAGGTTTCCAACAAACGGGTCTTCGACGAGCTGTTCGTGAAGCATGGCCGGTCGTTGAAAGCCGACCTGATCGTTGGCCAGTGGAATCACCTCGGGAATTTTTCGCAAATCAGCGGCGATGAACGATGCCTGCTGCCGGCCGAGCAGTGGGGACGGGACGAGGACTATCTCTGGTACAGCACGGGCGACAGCGCGCACTTCACCGATCTCCCGCAACGTTTTCTAGGCGACGCGACGCTGCAGGCCCGCTTCATCCGCGGAGCTTTCGACGACAAGCCGTTCACGCTGGGGAAATACGAAGGCACTCGTATCCGCTCGGCGATCGCGGAACTGGCGGCCAACGGCGGCGCTCCGATGGGGTTCTACACTCGGTTTACCGACCCGGCGGCGCGGGACGTGATCGTTCAGTACTACCAATTCCTCCGGCGGCACGACGCTTTGTATCGAGGCAATCGGCCGGTCGCTGATTTCGCGTTGCTGTTCCCCCGGCAAGCCGTCCACGCCGGTCGGCTCGCCGCGCTCGAGCGCTTTCGGGAACTCGGGCGAGAAATGCTCGAACGCCATCTGTTGTTCGACGTCGTGCCCGACGACCAAGCGACGCCCGACCGCATCGGGCGTTACCGAGCTGTCTTCAGTCCCGACGGCTCGCCCGCATTGTCCTCGAAGCCAGAACTGGAGGCGGTCAGCCAGCTCACGGCGGTAAGCCGTTTCACGGCGCCATTCACGGTGCGGGTCGCAGCCAGCGAGCCGGCGGCGGGCGGTGAACTGGACTTGCACTTCGTGAATTACAACCGCGAGGAGCCGCCGAAGCAGAATGGCCAGCCCAGTTCCGGAGGCGGGATCAAGGATGAAAAGCCGCTCGCGGTCGCCGGCGTCGCCGCCGATCTGGCGTTGCCGGCTGGCCGGCGAGTCGCGGCGGTACGGTTCGCGACCCCGGAGAAGGCGGTGGAAAGCGAACTGGCGTGGAGAGTGGAGGGGGACCGAATCCGCTTCACGCTTCCCGAGTTTCTGGTCTATGGAGTGGTCCGCGTTTTGTGGGAACGGAATTGAGAATCGACACGCGCCGCCGCCTTCGTTTACCGCCAATACCGTTCAAAATTCCGTAAACAATTGCGGGATAGAAGTTTGCGTCGCGGTTTCGTGGGGCGGTTGGAACCCGATCGTCAACAGTGCCACGGCACGCTTTCACGGGCGGTCAATCGTTGCCGATTCTTTGGCCGAAGGCCAATCTCACCGTAGCCTAGGGCAACGCCCTAGGACGGTTGACCGCCCCATCACAATTGGTTGGCTGAAAGCCAACCGCACCATCGCCAATGGGAAGGATTGGCGAGATTCCACGAATTGCCGCAAAATGGGCCCTTTTGAAGCGACACAAACGGTTGAGGTTGGCCTTCAGCCAACCAAAGGGAGGTGTTTCGGTAACTCGTGTTTTCCCAGGGTGTGTTGCCTGGCCCACCTGGGGCGTTGCCCCAGGCTACGTTGAGGTTGGCCTTCGGCCAACAGGTACAACCGTCCTTAACTTGGGGTGAATCCGAGTGTCTTTATCGCTCCCTGTTTCAGCAGACGCAAGCTTTAGGGCAACAGTGACCTAACGCTAATTGAACGGTATTGGCGGTAAACGACGGAAGCTGCCTTCGCCATCGTGATTCTCGCCTTGCGGCCGAGCCGTCGGTGCTGGCTCGGGCTTACGGGAGAATTTTGCGCACAAGGTTGATTCCTGAGAGTATTTTTTTCCCTTGTGCCGATGGTTATGATTGGGTTTCACGGGTGGCGACAGCGCCACCGGGCCGATTGGCCCGCGTTTTCTTCTCTAGTTTTTTCTAATTCCAAGGCCGCGCTCGTCACTGAGCGCGGGAAAGGCCTCTTCATGCGTAACAGACGATCCGGTTTTACGCTCGTCGAATTGCTGGTGGTGATCGCCATCATTGGGGTGTTGGTCGCGTTGCTCTTGCCGGCGGTTCAAGCGGCCCGCGAGGCGGCTCGGCGCACCCAATGCACCAACAATCTCAAGCAGATGGGGATCGCGTTCCACAACCACCACGACACCTACGGCCACTTGCCGCACGGCGGACGGGGTTGGCCGGACGCGCCGACGTACATCAATGGCACGCCGCAAGTCGGTTTGACGCAATTGGCTGGCTGGGGCTTCCAGATTCTGCCCTTCCTGGAACAAAACGCGTTGTGGGAAGGATCGGGAAAGACAACCGACGCGGACCGGCAAATCCAAGTGATCAGCACCCCGGTCTCCGCGTTTTTCTGCCCGACGCGCCGAGCGCCCAAAGCCTTGCCCATCACGGGCAACTGGTACACGCCGTCGGGCAGCTTTGGCCACGCTCCGACCGACTACGCTGGCGCCACCACCAGTTCGAACGGCGGCAACAAGGGGATGGTGATCTATCACGGCACGTTGCTGACGTTCGCCGGCTGCACGGATGGCACGTCGAATACGATGATTGTCGGTGAAAAGCGGATGGACCTTCGTAATCTCGGGGCCTACCAAAGCGACGACAACGAGGGGTACACGTCGGGCTGGGACCACGACACGATTCGCTTCACGAACCTCGCGCCGTTCAAGGATTCGCGAAACGGCTCAGGGTGGGGCGAACAGCGCTTCGGCGCCTCGCATCCAGGCGGCTTCAATGTGCTGATGACCGACGGCTCGGTGCGGTTCATCAGCTACACGATCGACCTGACGACCTTCGACCGGGTTGGCATTCGCGACGATGGCAACCCTGTGAATTTCTAAGGCTCGATGCCCGCCCGGATCGGCTGGCCATCGACTTCAAACGCTCACCGCCTGCCGCGCCATTCGTCGTGAATGGCGCGGCGGTGTTGCCGACACGACGCGTTCGATGGCCTCGGCCCGGCTCGGCGGCGTCCCTACCTGTTCCATCGCCTGTCTCACCGCCTGTTTCACCGCCTGTCCCGTCCCCTGTTTCATCGCCTGTTTCATCCCCTGTTTATTGCCACCCGCACGCTTCCTTGAAGGGATTTTCACAACCGCTATGTCATCGCTTCATGTTCGCTCGTTCGCCCGTCCGCTCGTGCTCAGCATGTCGCTGCTCGCCCTGTCGTTGCTCGCTGTCGCCACGGTTGGCTGCGGCCCTTCCGGGCCGACGACGGTGGTGGTCACCGGTAAGTTGCTCAAAGGCGGCCAACCGCTTCCTGTGCCCCGCGCCGATATTGGCCTCGGTTGGGTTCAAATCCAGTTGGATGGCGAAGGCGACGCCAGCAAGCTTGGCCCGCAGCTATCGCGGACCAAAGAGGACGGCAGCTTTGAATTCCAGGGCGATGGCGGCGGCATTCTGCCCGGCAGCTACAAGATGTCGGTCGTGCATTACGAACAAGGACCGCCCAACGACAGCTTGAAAGGCGCCTTCGCCCCGGAAAAGTCGACGATTCGAATCACCGTCCCTGCCGACAAGGGCAACAAGTTCGACGTCGGCACGATCGACCTCGATAATCCTCCGAAGAACTAGGTCACTCGACGGGTTTCGAGCGTCGTTCAACTGGCTCGGGATCCTTGTTGCCCGTCGGAGCCGGAGTAGTCGCCGGTGCTGGGGTTCCCGCCGGTGCCGGAGTTCCTGCTGGTGTCGGAGTTCCTGCCGGCATGGGAGTGCCAGCGGGCGCTGGAGTTCCAGTCGTTGCCAGCAGTTCGTCGGCGAGCGGCACTCGGATCGTGCTGATCCGCCCCTGCCGCTCGATGACCATTTCGAGCGGTCCGGGCAGGGTGTTGAGCAACCCGCCGAACTCTTGGCTGGTCGCGAATCGCTGTCCGGACACTTCGAGCACCCGGTCGCGGACTTTCAGACCGGCCAACCCGGCCGGTGATAGCGGCATCACCTGCCGCAGCAATACGGTTCCCGGCTCGGCAGGGTCCTCGCCCCACGACACGCCGACGCGTACGGGTTTCCCATCGAGCTTCGCGGTCAACGTTTCCGGCTCGGCCTTGCCCGCTCGAAGCACGGTCAGCTCCAATTGCTCCGGAGCCGTGAGGATCGCCACCCCGAGCCGATTTTGGTCGTCGACCGGCCGCTCGTTGAATTTCAGAATCCGGTCGCCGACCCGCAGGCCGAGTTTTTCCGCTGGCGAACCGTTCGTGATTTGTGTGATGACGGCCCCGCCGGAGCCCGCGGGCACTTCGGCCCCGTTCGGCCCGTCGCCCTTGTCCGGTCCATCGCCCTTGTCCGGTCCGTCGGCGATGACGCTCCATTTCCAGCCGGCGCCGAAGCGTGGCGGGCCTGCAGGAATCGCTTGTTCCAGTTGCCGTTTGGCGTCGGGCGTTTCGCTTCGCGATTGCGGTCGGAAGGACGGCAGCGTTGGACCGTCGGCCATTTCGCATGCCAATCGGAAGGCCAATCGAGTTACCCGCTCGACGCCCTCGGGCACGATGCCCTCGACATCATCGCTGGGGCGGTGATAGTCGTCGTGCAAGCCCGTGTGAAACATGATGACGGGGATGCCGCGAGCGAAAAACGGATGGTGGTCGCTGTTCGCTTTCAGCTCCCAGGTGAAGTCGAGCAACAGGTTTTCGGCCTGATTCAAGCGGCTGATCGATTGCCGAAACCCGGCCGCCGTGCGCGATCCGATGACTTCCAGTTTCTCGCCGCGGAGGCGGCCGACCATATCCACATTGAAGGCGAATTTGACGCGATCGAGCGGCACGGTGGGCGACCGCACCCAGTGCGACGAGCCGAGCAGGCCTTTTTCCTCGGCATCCCAGAACGCGAACAGCACGCTTCGCTTCGGAGGCGCGGCCAGAGTGCGGAACGCGTCGATCAGTTCGAGCAACGCCGCCGTACCGCTGGCGTTGTCATCCGCTCCGTTATGCACGGCTCCAATCGGACCACGGCTGTTCATACGGTTCCCGTAGCCAACGTGGTCGTAGTGCGCCCCGAGCAACACGACTTCTTCGCGGAGCCTCGGGTCGCTCCCCGGCCACAGCGCCAACAGATTGCGATGGCCATCCCCGAAGACCTGGAAATACGAATTGGGATCGCCTGCCCCTTGGAGTTGTCGGTCGGCCAAGTATTTCGCCAGGTATCCGCCCGCGGCGCGGCCGCCTCGGCTGCCCCCCTCGCGCCCTTCAAAGGCGTCGTCCGCCAGAGTGTCAATGTGGCGTTTCGCTTCGACTGCCTGGATCGAGGCCACGGCCGCTTCCAGATTTCCGAGCTCGGCCGCCGCCGTCACTGCGGCGTCACCACCGACCACAGAGGCAAGCAGCGTCGACGCAAAGGCTAACGCCAACCGCGGCCGCAGCCGCGCAGCAATCTGATGGAAGACCGTCATCCGTGAAGTCCTCGAATTCGGGAAAGGAGCTTTCAGCGAGCAGGTTTCAGCGAGCAGCGAACAGGTATCAGGTATCAGGTATCAGGTATCAGGTATCAGGTTTCAGCGATCAGCAATCAGTGACCAGTGACAAATGACCAGTGACCAGTGACCAGTGACCAGTGACCAGTGACCAGTGACGAGTGACGAATGACCAATGACAACCAACAACTGACAACCAACAACTGACAACCGACAACTGACAACCGACAACCGACAACTGACAACCGACAACCGACAACTGACAACCGACAACTGACAACCGACAACCGACAACCGACAACCGACAACTGACAACTGACAACTGACAACTGACAACTGACAACTACTCGCCTTCGTGCCGTCGCAGGAGCCGTTCGAACCCAGCCACCGCCTCGGAATTCTCCGCGAACATCAGGTGCGGCGACAAGACCGAAACTCCCGTTGCGCCCGCCCGGCGTAGGACACGATAGGCTTGGTAGACGTTCGCGGCCGGACAGACGACGCTGCTGCGGATAGGCAAGCCAGCGGGGGTGGCTTGTTGAGCCGCATCGCTCGGAGTGTCCGTCGGGTCCCAGGCGAGCGTTTCCGCACCCGCCTCGCAGTGGCATTCCACGGTCAGTTCCCGGAGCAGTTTGGGAAGCCGTTCGGCGGCGACTGTGAAGTGAATGAGATGGCGTTTTTCGGCGCGGAGGCCGGCTTCCAAGGACTCGACGATCCGCGTGAGGATGGCCAGGTTCTCCTCGGTCCAAATCGCCGTTTGCGAACTGGCAAGCAGCGAGGCTTCGGATTCGATCACGGTGCCGCCGCCGATTTCCTTGAGATCGTTTTCCGCTAGGGTCGAACCGCTGGAGGTGAGATCGACCACGACATCGGCCGCGCCGGAGGCGGGCATGCCTTCGGTTGCGCCGAGCGAATCGACGATCGCGTAGTCGCGGATCGAATGTTCCGCGAAGAACTGCCGGACGGCGCGGGGGAACTTCGTGCCAACTCGCAGGCCACGTCCCGTCTTTTGCCGGATTTCCCGCGCGACCTCGCCCAGGTCGTGCATGTCCTGGGTATCGATCCAGACCTTGGGCACGGCCACGACCAACCGCGCGTGGCCGAAGCCGAGCGACCGGATGAGTACGCAGGAACGCTCGGAGCCGTGGCACGATTCCTTGTAGAGGTCGAAACCGGTGAGTCCCAGCGCGACATCGCCGGCGTCGACGCGCAGCGGAATTTCTTCGGCGCGGAGGAACTGCACCTTCACGTTGTCGACGTGCTTGAGTTTGCCCCAGTAGCCGCGGCCGCGGCCATCGCGTTGCACCGCCATGCCGCAGCGGCCGAACAACGCCAGAGTGCCGTCGTACAACGAACCCTTGCTCGGCAACGCCAGTACTAAACTCATGAGTCGCCTCCATCGCGTTTCGCGGCCGCCTGGGCCTTCCGTCGAGCGGCGATGAAGGCCGGCAAATCGCCGAGCGTCACGAAATGCTCAGCGTGGCTCGACAGCTCCTTCACGTTCACCCCTCCCCGCGTTTGTTCGTCGGCCCCGACGATAATCATGTAGGGCACGTCATGCCGAGCCGCTTTCGCGATCGCGCTCTTAGGACGGCGGCCATCCAGTTCCACTTCCACCGACCAGCCGGCCGCGCGGGCGATCGCCGCCACTCGAAAACAATCGCCCATCGAAACCTGTCCCGCCGGCGTCAGCACGGCGTCGATCGAAGTTGGCTCGGGAAGAACGCTCGGAGTCGTCGCCCGCGCCGACTGGGATTCTGCCGACTGGGACGGCACTGATTGGGACGGCACTGATTGGGACGGCACTGATTGGGACGGCACTGATTGGGATTCCGCGGTCGATGGCTTGGCGAGCGCGAGATAGACGCGATCGACGCCGATG
>JBIKVL010000090.1:0-9178 GCA_044356875.1 Pirellulaceae bacterium
CGCTGGGCGTCATCCTGTACGAAATGCTCACGGGCGATGTCCCGTTCGACGGCGAATCGACTCAGGAAATCATCATGAAACACCTGACCGCGACGCCCGACTGGAACCGCGTTCCGCCCGCGTTTCGTCCTGTCTTGGAACATGCGTTGGCGAAGGATCCGGCCCACCGCTACCCAAATGTCGGCGAATTCGCGCGGGCGGTCGCCAGCGCCCTAGCCGGCGAACCGGTCGTCGAAGCCCAATGGGTCACTGGTCCCGGTGCCGCGACGGCCGGCATGGGAACCGCGCCGCCTTCGGCCAGCCCCGCTTTCACGTATACGCCGACACAGCCGGGATTCTTCGACGACGAGCCGATTTACCAGTTCCTCAGCGGTATCTGGAAAAGCTTGGGGAAATGGTTCGCCGACTCGCGAATGGACAGCGCCTCGAAGACGATTTTGTTGGTCGTGCTCGCGGTTGTCGCCTACTTCAACGCCGCTTGGATCGTGCCACTCGCGTCCGTCGCCGCCACTTTCTACGCCATCTACCTGGGAGTGCGCTGGCTCGTCTGGAGCCCGACGACCGCGGGGCCAGCCGATCACGGACCGGCCAGTGCCACAGGACCTGGTTACTCGCCAACCGGTTACTCGGCGGCGACGCCAGGGCCATCACCACCTGGTTACGCGCCACCAGGTTATGCACCACCGGGTTATGCGCCACCCGGATATACACCGCCCGGCTACACACCGGCTGGATATGCACCACCTGGCTACGCGCCGCCGGGATATGCGCCGCCCGGATATACACCGCCCGGATATACATCGGCTGGATACGCGCCGCCGGGATATGCGGCAACTGGACCTACGCTGCCGGGATATGCGCCACAGCCGGTGCAAGGTCCACCGTCAGCATTCGCGCCGCCACCTGGTAATGGCCCCTCTATCCCGTATGCGGTTCCGCCCGCTCCGCGAACAAAGAGGCCGTTGCGCGTGTCGGTGCGTGCGATGGTGCAGCGGAAGACGATCCGCGAGCGACTCCGAGAACTCACTGGTTCCTGGTTGATGGCCGCATTGGTCGCGGCGTTTTTAGCGGCGGTCGGCACGCTGCTGTTCGAAGGCGGTAGCGCTCGAGGCGACTCGTCGCGGTCGTCGTTTCCGGAAAGCACGAGTCCAACGCAACTGGTGGCGATGGCCGCGCGGGGCGTGTGGCTCTGGGGCGCGACTACTCTGGGAGCTTGGCTCTTACTGACTTTGGGAAAACTGTGGGAACGGGACGCTGGCAGTGCATCGCATCGGCGGCTGGCGATGGCCGTCGCCGGTGTGGGGCTCGGTGCCGCCGTGGCGGGACTGGCGAATTACCTCGGCCTGAACCGTTCGCCCCTTCCCTCCGCCAACGTTCCGCTGCTGTCCGAACTGTTGCCTCTCAAGATGCACAGCCCCTGGATCGGCTATCCGCTCTTCTACGCCTTGATGTTCCTGCTGCTGCGGTGGTGGCGCGAAGCCGATTCGCTGCGGTCCACTCGCTTCAGCTTCTGGAACACAACCGTGGACGTGGTGGCGGCGATCGTGATCTCGCAATTCGTGTCGGTGGGTACTCCCGGTCAGTTGTTCTTGCCGGCGGCGATCTCGATTTGCGTTCAACTATCGGCGCCCTGGGTTGATCTCGAGACGCGAGCACGGTTTCGCGAGCAGATTTCTGGAGATGTCGTGACATGAGAATCATCACCATCGTTGCGTCGCTGTTCGTGGTCGCCATCATAGTGACGCTTTCGATCGCCATTTTTGGCCTGTACTTCTTCAGGTTAAGCGCGGTGCCGCAAAGTGTGCCGAGTGGCCACCACTTCACCTTCGACGACAGCCTCTCGCCGCGGATGCGTGGCGAGTTGTCGGACGCGTTGACGGGCAGTCCTCAGTTTCAGCGTCTGCTTGACGGGCAAGAGGACGCCTTCCTTTCGCCCACTCAAGAATCGTCGGCGGGGAACACGGTGGGCGACGCCGCCACCGCTCCGGCGCCCGCTTCCCAGGAAGCTTCAGCCGCCCGCGAGCCGGCCGACGCCCAATCCCGAAACGGCGTGCGAACACTCTCCGCCGATCCGTTGGGCGACGCCCGGGAAAATCGCGCTCGCTACGTGGTCGACCGCAGCCGGCGGCCCGCTTGGGTGAACTTGTTGCCGCGATACGACGACGAAGTGGCCACCGTCTCCGTCCACTCGGGTCCGTGCGCCACGCAGCGGTTAGCGATTGAACAGCTCGATGCCGAAATCATGCGAGCGGTCAGCACCTACGCCGAGCGGCAGTTTGGTATGCCGAACGAGCCAGCCAACCTGGGCTTCACGATCGAAGAGATCCGGTCGCGGTGCCTGCGGGGTGAACCGTACGTCGAGCACGGCGAGCTGACCGGTATCGGACCGATGACGGAGCTCTTCGCGCGGTTGGAATTCGACGCCGAGTTCCGTCAGGAGTTGGGCGAACGCTGGCGGAGCCTCACGGTGCTCGGAAGGCTTACGCGTATCGGCTACATTGGCGGTGGCGTGCTCCTGCTGGTGGCGATGGCGCGGTTCGTGATGGGCAAACCATCGACGCCTTCCGAGCCCGCCCCTGTGGCCCTCGCTTCCGCGAACGCGGCGTCTCCCCATGGACCTATCGCATGAATGGCGGATTGGACGGTGATCGACTCCTTCTCAAGAGGTTACGCGCGGGCGATCAGTCCGCATGGCGGGAATTGATCGACCGTTTCGAAGGACGTTTGCACGCCTACGTCGACGCCCGCGTTCGTGATCGCTCGGCCTGCGAAGACATCGTTCAAGAGACGTTGCTCGGCTTCCACAACGCGCTGGCCCATTTCGCGGACGATAAACCGATCGAAAACTATTTGTTTCGGATCGCCGCCCATAAACGCATGGACCACATGCGGCAGTCCGGCCGCCGCCAACGATTCTCCCAGTCGCTCACCACCAGTTCGGGAGGCGAATGGGACATTGTGGCCAGCACGCAACGGGGGGCCAGCAGCATCGCCCGCAGGAGCGAACAGCAGCGGCTCGAAGAGGCCGCGATCGTCGCCGCCCTCTCCGAACAAATCGCGCGGTGGCGGGAACGCGGCGATTGGCGGAAGCTGGAATGCGTCGAGCTTCTCTTTGTTCGCGGCTGGCCTAACAAACGGGTCGCCGAAGCCCTGGGAATCAGCGAACAGCAAGTCGCCAATTTCAAGTACGACGCGATCGAGGGCCTGCGCAAGCGGCTCGGCAATCAACGCGCCGCCGACAGTCCGTTTTGATAGAACTCTTTGACACTCCCCTTTGACAGTCCGCTTTGACAGTCCGCTTTGACAATCCGCATTCGGAAGTGGCGACAGGGACGATATTCCATGAAACGCGAGTTCACGTCGGCCGAGCTGGAAACGTACATTGACGAGGAGCTGCCGGCCGACGAAATGGCGGCGATCGAGTCCGAAGTGCGGATGAACGCGGAATTGCGTCTGCGGATTGCCGAACTCTTGGAACGGCAAAACCAGGGATCGCACTCGATCGCCTCGATTTGGCGGCGGCATCGACTCAGTTGCCTCACCCGGGGGCAGCTCGGCAGCTACCTGCTCGGCGCGTTGTCGGTCGACGAGTCGCGATATGTCGAATTCCACGTGCGGACCGTGGGCTGCGCGTTGTGCGCGGCGAATCTGGAAGACTTGCAGCGGCAACAAGCCGATCGTCAGCGCGCGGAGGATGCGAGCCGCTCGGCCGATAACGCGGTCGATCAGGCGGTGCGAGCACGGCGCCAACGCTACTTCGAATCGAGCGTGGGGTATCTCTCGCGCCAACAACGCGACTGACATGCGGCGACAAACAGGCCGCATCCGTCGAGCGGCTTGCCACTTGTCGCTTGAGCCTTTGCGGCGCCGCCTTCGCGCTACTGCTCGGCGACGAAGCAGGTGAGCGACCGGTAGGGGACGGTCAGACGGCCGGTTTCGGGCAGTCGGGGACCATCGGCTTGGGGGTAAATATCGTATGGGGAGGGTTCGGCCGTATCGATGAATTGCCGCCAAGGTAGACCGCGAGCGACCGGCGGAATGATGAACTCGCGGGGCTCGTGCGTCGCGTTCACCAACAGCAGTACGGACCGGCCAAGCCCCTCGGGATCCTGGTGCGGCTCGGGCGCCTTCAGAAGGCAGGTCAGCGCCAGATCGTGGCCGTACCAGTCGACGGCGGTGCCGAGTGGACTGTACCAACTCAAGTCGGGCAGCTCGCCTTCCTGCGTTGGCCGGCCCGTGAGAAACGCCGGCCGTCGGACGCTCGGCTGACCGCGACGGAAATGGATCAAGGTACGGGCGAACCGCACGAGGTCGGCGTTGCGTTCCACCAGCGACCAGTCGAACCACGAAATCTCGTTGTCCTGGCAGTAGGCGTTGTTGTTCCCGCGTTGTGTCCGGCGGCACTCGTCGCCGAACACGATCATCGGCACGCCTTGGCTGAACAACAGCGTGGCGAGCATGTTCTTGATCTGCCGCTCGCGCAATTGCTCGGTCGCAACCTGGTTCGTGGGCCCCTCGTGCCCGTAGTTGTCGCTGAGGTTGTTGTTGTCGCCGTCCCGGTTGTCCTCGCCGTTATCCAGGTTGTGTTTGTCGCGATACGAAACTAGATCGTTCAGCGTGAAGCCGTCGTGGGAGGTGATGAAATTGATGCT
Source organism: Pirellulaceae bacterium (assembly GCA_044356875.1). GTDB lineage: Bacteria > Planctomycetota > Planctomycetia > Pirellulales > Pirellulaceae > CAIXSC01. The sequence continues at coordinate 4,653 of JBIKVL010000090.1, forward strand.
GCAGTGCGGCGGCCGGCCAGCCGTTTCATAGAGATCGCTTGAACCGGCGAGCCGGGTGGCGAACGCTCCCAGGGTCCCAAGGTCGGAGCGCCAAAACCGGCGGATGTCGTCGCGGAACCGGCCGTTCCATTCGGCCCAACGCTCGTCGCCGAACGAGCCGACTTGGTAGGCGCCGGCCGCGTCCCACGCCTCGGCGATGATCTTGGTGTCGGCCAACAGCGGATCTTCGGCGATCGCCTCGAGGAGCGGCGGATTGGGAACCAGATTACCGAAACGGTCGCGACTGAGGATCGATGCCAGGTCGAAGCGGAAGCCATCGACGTGGTAGTTGTGGACCCAGTGCCGCAAGCAGTGGAAGATCATCTCGCGGACGATCGGATGGTTGCCGTTCACCGTGTTGCCGCAGCCCGAGTAGTTCTTGTAGGTCGCGCCGGGGCCGAGCATGTAATAGACTTGGTTTTCCAAACCTTTGAAGGTCAGCGTGGGTCCGCGCTCGTTCCCTTCGCACGTGTGGTTGAACACCACATCGAGAATCACCTCGATGCCCGCTTGATGCAGCGCTTTGACCATCTGCTTGAACTCGACCACTTGGTGGCCGGGGGCGGGACTGGCGGCGTAGCCGCTATGCGGCGCGAAAAACGCCAGCGGGTCATATCCCCAGTAGTTGGTCCGCCGCAGCTGCTCGCCGTAAAAACCGCCCGTCGGGAACTCGTGGACCGGCATCAGTTCCACGGCGGACACGCCGAGCGACTTGAGGTAGGGGATTTTCTCGATGACGCCCAGATAGGTACCGGGAAACTCGACGCCGCTGGAAGGGCTGCGGGTGAATCCGCGGACGTGCATCTCGTAGATGACGGTTTCCGTGATGCCGTGCCGCAGATGCCGGTCGCCTTCCCAATCGAAGTAGTCGTCGACGACGACGCACTTCGGCGGCCGCACGACGCCGTCGAAGCTTGGCAGGAAGCGGCCGGCGAGCGCCTTAGCGTAGGGATCGATGAGCCGTGCGCGGCCATCGAACAGCAAGCCTTTTTCCGGGTTGTAGGGACCTTCGGCTTGAAAATGGTACAGCGTGCCGGGACCGATGTTCGGAACGACGACGCTCCAAATGTCGCCCCAGCGGTCGGTCTTCGGGTTGAACGCGATCACCTCGGACGGTTCGGCGTCGTCGACGTTGTCGTACAGCAGCAACCGCATCGATGCCGCGTTGCGGCTGAAGACGACGAACTGGACGCCCTGGTCGTGAATGACCGCGCCATAAGGGAGGGCGTGCGTGAACTGCAACACGGGATGCGTGGATCGCATGAGCATGTCGAGCCTCCGTCCGCCTGCTGGAACCGTTGAGCCGATATCGCTTCGTCACTTCGTCATAACGGCCCACGATAAACACTGAGTTGAGCAAGTTCTCCATTCTTCCTGAGAAACTCACCGAATTCCGGCGCCCGGAATTCACATCGCACCCATGAGCGAAGCTGTGCCGCCCGCCGTTCGTTTACCGCCCGCCCGTCGTTTACCGCCGAGCCGTAGGCGATGGCTGGGCCCGCAGACCGAAGCGTTCGCCCGCATTCGCCAGCTTTTCTAACCCAAAACCCTAAAAAAGAGGGGTGTCTGGAATGCCTTGGGGCACCGCTGCCTGCGGACACTGACTGTTTCCGGTAAGTTGTTTCACGCGGCTCTCCAAGAAGAGATCGAGTTCACGAAAGCCGATCGCTCCGTCCCCGTTGATGTCCGCCGTGGCCGGTTTGCCAACGGGAATGTCCGTAATGAGTGTTTGACCGGTAAGGGCTTCGCACAAGGCCAGGGAGAACAGGCCGTGTCCAAGTCTCAGGTTTTCCCCGGCTGTCTGCGACGGTCCGCATGCGGCGAACACGACGCCCCGCAGGTTTTGCATCAGCAGGAGCGCCGTTCCCCCGGGTTGTGACCCAAGCCCGCCCGCGTGGCAAGTGTCCATAACCAGCAGCAGGCGAATGTTGCGGTTTCCGAGGCGATTGGCTAGGAAGGCGAAGTCGCTCCAAGTCACGCACGTCTGTAACGGATTAGCCAGATCGCCACCGAACGGAACGACGGCGTAACCACCCCCTCCATCCAATAACCCGCCATGAGCGCAAATGTGCAGCGCGACCGTATCTCCACTTTGTGGCGAGCCTAACTGACCGTTCGTGAGCGACGCGAACAGGCTTACGATTCCGTTTCTGTCAGCTTTTTCATTTACGAGACTATCGATTTTCACGTCGCTATAAGGAAACCGGTTGGGGTTTCCGTTGCGGCGACGCTTCAAGGTTTCCGCGACACGCTGAACGTCATTTTTAGCGCAGAGCAAGTTTTTCCATCTGGCGTTTTGGTAGTCGTCAACGGCGACTCCCCACCAATGAAGCACCGGCCTCGCGTCGCCTCCGCCCTCCTGGCGATCCCGGATTCGCTCAACATACAGTTCGCAATCGCTCGGATCGCTGCTCACTTCGCCACTCCGACCGATCGCTTGGATACGATTCATGCCAGCGCGAAGTGCGATACGAGTCGCGTGGTAGGTGTATTCGAATCCCGGCGGTGCCTTGGGCAGTTGCACCGTAGGCGTGGACGCATCGCCGAGATTGCGGCTGCGAGTCACCTCGCCCGTGACGATCTCGATATTCACAGCTTGGTCGATAGGCGCGAGGGCAAGGACTTCGATATCCATGAAAGCCTCCGCGATCCTCCAAACCTTCTCCCCTGGCTTAGGCTTCAGGAACTGCATTTTGGGCGGAATCGGCAGTGGCGCCGCGTTCGCCCCGAATCCCTGCGGAGCGTCAATGTTCATCGCCAATCGCCGAAGCGCCTCCCCCTCGTCACCGAGTTTCAAGGTAAGGCTGACGACCTCCGGTCGATGTCTGGCGTCAATGGCTTGAGCTCCGGTCAAGTATGCCGCCAGGCCGTCCCGGGGTAGGCTGCTCGACCATCCCAACATCCCTAACGCGGAAGGCGACGCGTTGTAATAGCCTCCCTCCGTCCATAGCAGCCATTGCCGACCGTCGGGACTGATCGCCCCGCTTACCAATGGCTTGACGACGTCTCCCCATGGTTCGAGCGTGACGGGAACAATCTGCGGACGCCCGCCGCGATTCACAAGCACATCCACGGGGCCGGGCGGCTTTTCCAGTGAGCGTGGGCTTTCGAGCCACTCAAGGGGAGTAAGACCGCCGATTTTTTCAATGCGGTCGCCCCTGGCCAGTTGGGACGAGGCGGGCGTGCCGCTGGCGATCCGCAGGATTTCCCGGTTTGGACCGACGGAGACAGGGCAGTTGTATCGAACTTGAAAGTTTTCCAGGCTCCATACGTTGATCAAACCATCTTCGCCCGCAGTGATCAGCCGCTTGCCATCCAGTGACGACGCGGCCGCCCAGACACCCTTGGTATGACCGCTGAAGTACCGTAGGGGACGGAATGTTTTTGGGTCGAAACATACGGTCATGCCATTGGCGATGCTGGCAACGGCCCCAAATCTAAGGGGCAGGGCGTCGATCGTGTGGAATCCGAAGCTGTAGAGTTCACCTTCCCGGTCCACATCGAACTGTTCTTTCAACTCGCGGCCTTCCTCATTGACGAGGATCAATTCGCCCAAAACGCCGCCGGCCCGTATCTGGTATCCCGCCCGCGATGCGAAACTCGTCGGCTCTTCCTGCTCGATCGGCGTCAGTATCCCCGTTGCCGCGTTGAAGCTGACTTCGAGCGGCGCGTAATGGTTGTAGACATACTGGTCGTCTCCGTACCGATTCCGTCCTAGCACCCATTCCGTGTACGAATCGCCCTTAAATGCGATGCTGCGCGAGGCTTTAACGGACGGGCGGAATACGTGCCGCACGACGCCATCGGTTGGGTTCCACACCTGGACGAGGCCGCGGGCATCCCCGCTCGCGCAGAGCTTGCTATCGCTGGAGATCGCGCACGCGGATAACTTGTAATCATGGTCTACCGTATTGTTTTCATTACGATAGTCGATTCTGCCAGCGCCGTTCTGCCATGTACGTGTGAAGGCCCGGCACCAATTATAAGTTCGATCATTATTGTTCCGATCCGATCGTCCTCCGATCAAGCAGAGGTCCTTGGAAGGGGCTAACGCGAACGCCTCGGAAAAGACCACCGGTTTCTTCTCCGGGAGTGGCAGGAGACGTAGTCGGTTGAGGATTCCGTCATCCGCATCCGGCAGGCGAACACTCTCGATTTCGTCGGTAGTTAGCTTGGCGATGCCCATTTCTCTGCCGCCATTAGCCGCTTTCGCAGGGAACGAGGCGATCAACTCCCGCTCTGAGTACTGAAGCGTGGAGGCCGGGGCCGGAAGCGCCCACTTGTTGCGTAAAAAGCCCGAGGCCCATTCCCACTCGTAAATGTTGCCCGCGGTGTCGGCAGTGGCCAGAGAAAGTCCGTTTTCCGACAGCGCTATGCGAGTCAACTCTGAAGTTGGGCCGCTGCCGGAGAGTTTAAAGAAGTGTGAGACCCGCGACAGGTCGCTGATATCCACTACCCATAAAGGGTATTCAGTGCCTTGGGTGGAC
>JBIKVL010000091.1:0-9164 GCA_044356875.1 Pirellulaceae bacterium
AGATTGCCGGCCAGCACCGCCCCGGTTCCCGTGAAATCGAAAGTCGCCGAGTCGCCCTGCAAATCGATCGCGACCGAGATCGGCGAGCCATCATCCAGTCGATCTGTGAACGCACGGCGGCCCCTGGGGAACCGCCCCAAGGCGGTTCGCACCTTCCGCTCGGCGGCCGCCTTGATATGCCCCATGTACGCCTCGACCACCGCCAAGCCGTAGCGTTCCACCAGCCGCTCGAGGTCGCGCGCCCCTTGCCGGTTCGCGGCGACTTGCGCCGCCACATCCGCCAGGTTGTCCGCCACCGCGCGGGACGGATAGGGCGAAGTCTCGAGCAGACTTCTCAACCGCTCGAATCGCGGCTCGCCCGCTTCGACCAACTTGAACCCGCGCAGCAACACGCCCTCTTCGGACAACCGCCGCGAAAACGGCGGCATCGAACCTGGGGTCACTCCGCCAATCTCCGCATGGTGCGCGCGGCTGGCCGTGAAGAAAACCCGTCGCCCCGTCGCCGGGTCATGCACCGGAGTCACCACCGTGACGTCGGGCAAATGCGAACCGCCCGCATACGGATCGTTGACCAACAACACATCGCCCGCGTGAATCTCCGGCACATCGACTATCAACCGCTTCACCGTCTCCGACATCGCGCCCAAATGCACCGGCATATGCGGCGCGTTGACGATCAAGTCGCCATCGCGGTCGAACACCGCGCAACTAAAATCCAACCGCTCCTTCACGTTCACGCTGATCGCCGTGTTCCGCAGCGTTATCCCCATCTGCTCGGCGATCCCCATAAACCGCCCGTTGAACACCTCCAGATAAATCGGCGACGGCCGCTGCAGATCGGCCAACTCCAGATCGGCCAACCCGGGATCGGCTTGCGCTTGCTGCTCGGAACTGCGAGCCGCAGCGGCCTCTTCGGATGAGACCGACTTCAATCCTCCGGCTTCCGCCGCTCCCGAACCGGAAGACGCGTTGCCACTCGCCCCCGAACGCTCGATCAGCAGTTCGCCCGCCGACAGCATCGCAGCGGTCCAGCCGGAGTCGATGACCGTGGTCGAGTAAGGCTCGACGACAATCGCGGGTCCCTCAATTCGCGAGCCGGGAGCCAACAACGAGCGTTCGAACACACGAAAGCCGGCGTTCTTGGTCGACAGCTCGATTCCGTCCGCCGGCGATTGATCCGTCGACGCTTCCGTTCTCTCGACCAGCCGCGATTGCGGCAGCGTCACCGTCGCCGGGGCGAAGGCGGTGACGCGCGCGGCGACGATTTCCAGCGGCCTATCGGTGTGGACGTAGCCAAAGCGTCGACGATGTTCCGCCGCGTAACTGGCCGAGTAATCGCCGTCGGCGGGACAGTCGATCGCCAGCGGCAGGTCGACGCCTCGATAGCGGAGATCCAGTTGCCGGCGAAAGCCGATCGCGGTCGCCGGCACGCCGTCGGCCATCAACGCCACTCGGGTCTCGGACTCCAAAGCGGCGAATTCGGCGGTGAGCGACTCGAGGGCGGCGGGCGAGTACTCGCGGTAGACGCCTCGGGCGGCGTGGCGTTCCGCGTCCGCCAAGCCGATGCCGTAGGCGCTGAGCAAGCTCGCGTCGGGATGGCTGAGTATGCGGCGAATACCCAGATCCTCGGCGACGGCGCATGCGTGTTGGGCCGCCGCTCCGCCAAACGCCACAAGCACGTAGTCGGCCGGATCGCAACCTTTCGCCAACGAAACCCCGCGAATCGCTTTCGCCATCTGCGCGTTGGCGATCCGCAGGAAGCCGGCCGCCAGTTCATCGCGAGTGGAACGCGGCAAACCGGCGGCTTCCATCGCGTCGGCGACTTCGTCCAAACGCCGCGCGACGGCATCTCGGTGGAGCGGAAACGGAAAGCGATCAGGCAGGATCCGGCCGAGCCATAGGTTGGCGTCCGTCACGGCGAGGGGTCCGCCACGGCCGTAGCACGCGGGCCCCGGGTCGGCGCCAGCGCTATCCGGGCCGACCGTCAGTCGAATTCCGTCGCATCGACAAAGCGACCCGCCACCCGCCGCCACGGTCTCGATCGCCATCATCGGCGCGACAACGCGAACCCCAGCTTTCTCCGTTTCAAACTCGCGTTCGTAGCGGCCGTCGAAACGCGACACGTCAGTGCTTGTCCCGCCCATGTCGAAACCGAGCGAACGGGGAAAGCCGGCCGCTAAGGCCACTCGCGAAAAGCCGACGACACCGCCCGCGGGTCCCGAAAGCAAACTGTCGCGGCCGCGAAACGCCTCCGCTTCCACCAGTCCGCCCGCCGACGTGAGCAACCGCAGGTCGGCCTCCGGTCCGAGCGACCGCCGCAGCTTCGCGACATAGTCGGCAAGCACCGGATTGAGATACGCATCGACCACCGTGGTATCGCCGCGCGACACCAACTTGATCAGCGGCGCGACCTCATGGGACAGGCTGGTCTGCGCAAAGCCCGCCTCGCGGGCGAGCCGCCCAACAGCAAGCTCATGCTCCGGCCGGCAATAGCCGTTCATCAAACAGACCGCGACAGCGCGAATGTCGGCACGGGCGTCGCGCAGCTCCGCGAACTGCGCCGCGACGCGTGCCGTGTCGAGCGGCCGGATTACAGTCCCGTCGACCGCCAACCGCTCGTCGATTTCCAACACCGCGTCAAACAGCGGTTCGGGCTTCCGGATCGCCAAATCAAAGAGCCGCGGCCGGTTCTGATAGCCGATCTTCAAAATGTCGCCGAACCCCGCCGTCGTCACGAAAGCGGTCGCCGCGCCGCGGCGCGTCAGCAAGGCGTTGGTGCCGCGCGTCGTCCCCAGCCGCACTGAGATCGGCGGTAGCGGCTCGTCCAGCGGCAGTCGCAAGAGCCATCGAATCGCCAACACGGGCGCCTCGACGGCGAATAGCTCGTAATTGGCTCCCGCTGGCGGCAGACTAGCGAACGGCCGCGCGAGCCGGAATTCGCCCCGTTCGTTCGCGAATGAATCGATCGACGTCTCGTCGACAATCTGGCCGCTATCGTCAAGCCAGCGAATGCGGAAGCCGCGCCAGAATCCAGGCGGGTCATCGCGGCGACGCGAGTCTTGGAAGCACGCCGCCGACTCGACCGCTTCGAATCGCCCCTTCACCACTCCCGAACTGAGCACCTTGTGGCGGCGCAAACGCCCGTCCGGCGCACGGGCCACACAGTCCGTGAAAGTGCCGCCCACATCCAGCCAAAATTGCCAGCGTTCGCTTGGCGCCGCCGAGTTCAGCGCCGCCGAGTTCAGCGTCTCGGAGTTCATCGCCGCCGAGTTCATGGATACTACAGCGCTTTGCCGCCGACGGAAATCAAGTGCGAATACGTCCGCAGGTACATCCGGCCGCCCGACACGGTCGGCGTCGACCGACTGGGCTCGCCTAGCGGGACGCGTCCGAGTTCCTTGAATTCGCGGTCGGCCGCCAGCACCACCACTTCGCCCTCTTCGTCGATGCAGTAAATCTTGTCGTGGACGCGAACCGGCGAGCCCGAATAATTGCCGGCCACGCGTTTCTGCCAGACTTGCTTGCCGTCCGCCACTTGAATGCAAGTGACGATTCCTTTGTCGGACCACAGGAACATCAAGTCGCCGCGGGATACGGGCGTTGGCACGTAGGGCGCCTCTTTGCGAACCTCGTAGGCGACCGACGGCGTCCCCTTGGGCGACAACGCGACCACGTAGCTGCCGCCACCGCCCGAGCCCGTCGTGCCGAACACATAACCGCCCGCGAGAAACGGCGAGCTGACGGTGCGCTTGTCGAACACTTTCACCGACCAGTTCTCGCGGCCCGTTTTTGGGTCGAGCGCGAAGATGCCTTCCGCCGTCGAGCAGCAGATAATCTCTTCGGAACCGTCATCGCGTTTGCGGACACACGGGACCGAGTAGGAAGTCGTGTTGGTCGCTCGCGGAGTCCGCCAGCGTTCCGCACCCGTTTTGCGATCGACCGCGACCATGAAGCTGGGCCCAGGCTCCGGCGTGTTCGGCTGCTTCGACGGCTCTTGCGAAACCGACAACACCACCAAGTCGCCCACCACGATCGGCGACGAACCGTAACCGTGCTGGCTCACCCACGGTCCGAAGTCCGCGCTCCACACTTCGGCGCCATCGTGCGTGAACGCCTTGAGCCACGTGTGGTCGGGATCGGACCAGGCGAAGTAGGCGAAGTCGGCGTCGACGAACGGCGAGCACGACGCGTAGCTGCTCCGCGCGTGCAGGTGATGCGTCTTCGTCGCGTAATCTTTCCGCCAAATCTGAGCGCCATCGCGGGCCGACAGGCACAGCACGTGGCGGGTGGCGTTCTCGGCATTCGCGCTCAGCAAGAAGATTTTCTCGCCCCACAGCGCGGGCGACGAGTGGCCAATGCCGGGCAGCGAGACCTTCCAATTCACGTCGCCCGCGGACCAAGTCGCCGGCACGCTCGTCGCCTCGCTTTCGCCACTGCCATTGGGCCCGCGAAAACGATTCCAATCCTGCGCGGCCGCAGTGACAGCCATCCCAAGTCCCAAGCCCATTCCCAAAGCGGCCAGAACCGCCCAACGGGGATGAGCGGCAACGACTACCGCGCGGAATGACGCCGCGACGGACGCGGCGATCGAAGCAAGCGAACCCGGAACGGATACACGCATGGAACTCACCTGGCAGGGAAAGAAACGGTGGGAATTGGAACTGGCGGGAAGTCGTACGCTGGCAGCCATAACCGCCGTATCGTATCGAACGGCCGTCCACGATGCCAGTTTACGCGAACATCCCCGCGCCGACCCAATCGCCGCCGACCCAATCGCCGCGGCCCGCATCATTCTTCCAACGGCGCCTGGAGCCATTCGAGGATCCGCCAGTCGAGCCAACGGCGGTCGGGGTCGCGATTGGCGACCCCTAAGAAACCGACATGTCCGCCATGGCCTGTGAAGTGGAGTCGGACTGCCGGGGAGAAGGCCGTCTTCTCGAAAATCGAGACAGGGATGAGCGGATCGTCGGCGGCGGCCAGGATGGTCGTCGGCACGGCGATCTGGTCGGTCACGCGGGCCGCGCTGCATTGCCGGTAATAGTCCTGCACGCCGGCGAAACCGCTCAGCGGCGCAGTGACCACGTCGTCGAATTCCCACAGTGTCTGCGGCGGCCGTTCCAGACGCAGCGTGGCGAGCGACTTCATGACGCGGCGGCGGATCCGCAATTGCCGTTGGAGCGACCGGAGAAAGGCCCGCGCGTAAATCCGATTGTCGCGTTTGAGCATGTTCCGCGAACAGCGTTCGAGATCGACCGGCGGCGCGACCGCCATCGCGCGGGTCAGGCGGATCGGCGCCTCGTCGCCCCATTCGCCGAGCGTCTTGAGCAGGATGTTGCCGCCCATTGAGATGCCCACGGCGGCCAAGTTAGACCATGGGCAGAGCTCCAGTATCCGGGCGATCGCGCCGCGGGCGTCTTCGCTGCGGCCGGCATGGCCCGGTTGCTGAGCCCAGTCCCAGCCGAGTCCATGGCCGCGAAGGTCGAGCCGAAAACAGCGGATACCGCGCTCACGCAGTTTCTCCGAGACGCGGACCATATAGGGTGAGAGGTGGGAGCCGCCCAGCCCATGCAGCAGCAGCACACACGCGTCCCCCTCGCGCCACGACGCGGGACAATCGTCATGAAGCGCGGTGCGGTCGCCATCGGGCAGTTCCAAGGCATGCACTTGGGCTCGGTAGGGAAGGCGGCGATGCGGCACGTAGGCCCCGGCGATCGTCTGCGAGTGGCCGCTGCGGAACAGCGGATGCGGGACGAATTCGGGAAACTCGTAGCGGGGCGGGGACGAAACGCGGCGCGGCCGCGCCGAGTCACCCTCGCGGGATGCCATATTCTTCCACCTTCCGATAAAGGGTCGCGCGGCTGATCCCCAGCAACTTCGCCGCTTCCGGCACGCTCTGGCCCGCGCGCGCCAAGGCCTCTTGGATGAGACGCCGTTCCCAAGCGGCCAACTCCAGCGAATCAAACGACTCGCCGCCCGCCTCCCTCAAACCCAAATCGGCCAGTTGGATCTCGTCGCCCGTCGCCAACACCACCGCGCTGTCGATCACGTTCCGCAGCTGCCGCACGTTTCCCGGCCAGCGGTAAGACAGCAGTTGTTGCCGAGCGGCCACTCCGAGCTTCAGCGACGAGCGTCCGTATTGCCGCTTGAAATGTTCGAGGAAATGGTCGACCAGCAGCTCGAGGTCTTCCCCACGGTCCCGCAACGGCGCGATCGGCAATTCGAAAACGCTCAGGCGGTAGTACAAGTCCTGCCGAAACCGGCCCTGCCGCACGAACTCGACCAAGTCCCGGTTCGTCGCCGCGATCACCCGGACGTCGACATGGACCTCCCGCGTCGAACCGACCGGCTGGAATGGATGGCCTTCGAGGATCCGCAGCAACTTCGCCTGCCCCTCCGTCGACAACTCGCCGATCTCGTCCAGGAATAACGTGCTGGAATCGGCCTGCTGGAACATGCCCACATGGTCCGAGTCGGCTCCCGTGAACGCGCCCTTCTTGTGGCCGAAGAGCTGACTCTCCATCAAATCGCGCGGCAACGCGGCGCAGTTGACCGCCAGCAGCGGCCGGTCGGAACGCGGGCTGCCTCGATGCAACGCGCGGGCGACCAACTCCTTGCCCACGCCGCTTTCACCGCGAACCAACACCGGCCCGTGAGCCGCCGCGACCCGCGCGATCCGCGCCCGCAATTGCGTGATCGGCTGGCTGTTGCCGATCAAGTCGTCGGTGCTCCCCGTCTTCGCCACCAAACGCCGATGGTCGGCGGCGAGCGACGCTTCGCGCCGGGACCGCACCAAGGCGATCGCCAGGATGTTCGCGATCGAGATGGCGAAGTCGAACTCCATCTGCTCGAACTGACCCTTGCTCAGGTAAACGTGGATCGCGCCCACCGTCGCTTGCTCGTGCAACAGCGGCACGCAAAACGCGTCGGCGTAGTGGCTCAACGCGTCGCCCTTGCGGGTCGATGTCCGCGTGTCGATCCAGACCGCCCGCCCCTGCCGACACACCATCTCGGTCAAGGCGTCGCTGAGCTTCATGGGATTGGGCGAGTTCATCGGCAGGATCGCCTTCGGCCGCAGACGTCCCTGGTCGTCAATCCAGAGGAATCCAACCAGCGACGCCGGCACGCGTTGCCGCAAGCTGCTCAACGCCACTCGAATCACTTCGTCCGGATCGACCACGCCCAGCAGTTCGAGCGACAATTCGTACAACCGCAGAAAGTCGTGCGCTCGCGGCGCGTCGCGTAACGAGGCCACCGCCACGGCGCTCGTGTCATGCGAATCGAGGCTGAATTGCCGAATGATCGTCTGCGTCGCCCGATCCGACTGCCGTTTGGCTTCGTTGCCCGGCCGTTCGCGGTCGTGGAATTCGAAAGCCGCCGGCCCCACCCGCAATACGCTCCCGGGCGTCAATTGGGCTTCGTCGATCTTCTGGCCGTTCACGAACGTGCCATTGGTGCTCTCCGAATCCCGAATCCACCAAGCACGCTCGCGGAGCCCAATTACGGCGTGAACCCGAGAACAACGGGGATCGTTCAGCAGGATCTGACACTCCGGACTGCGGCCGATCCGGGTTTCATGCGAAGGATCCAGCGCGAACTGGGCCCCGATCCACGGCCCCTCCGTCATCGTTAAAAACGCGTAAGACTTGGTTTCCATACCCGCCGGCATCTTTCCCGCCTTCAGCCGCTTGCCATCGCTTCGAGACGGCAATATACCACCGGCAGCCGCGAAAATGTCTCCCGTGCTAGATTGGCCGTCGCTCCCATGCCCCTCCGCCCCGCCCCGCCCCGCCTGGGCTACCTCATCGTTGGACATGGGACTCGCGATGGGGTTGGCCAAGCGGAATTCCACGCCACTGTCGTCAAGATCGCCGCCGCCTCCTCGAACGTTCTTGTGCAACCGTGTTTCCTTGAGCTTGTGGAACCCACGATTCCCGCAGCGATCGAACGCGTCGTCGCGGCTGGTGTGGAACAGGTCGTCGTCGCGCCGTTGTTGCTGTTCGCCGCCGGCCACGCCAAACGGGACGTGCCGGAAGCGGTCGAGGCCGCTCGACACCGCTTCCCCCACGTTCGTTTCGTTCAAGCCGACCACCTCGGCTGCCATGCCGCCCTACTCGAACTGTCCGCCCGCCGCTTCCTCGACGCCCAACCGGTGCTCGGCGCGAACACTGGCCACATCGGCGATCCGCGATCCACTCCCGGCGGCACGCTGTGGGTGATGGTGGGACGGGGCAGTCTCGATGCGGAGGCGACGGCGGAATGCGAACGTTTCAAGCAACTGCGACAGGCGCGGACGCCGGTTGCCGACGCATGGAACGGCTATTTGGCCATGGCGAAACCCACCCTGCGCGAAATCCTCGCTCGCGCCGAGGCGGCCGACTATGCTCGGATTGTCGTCCAACCCCACTTATTGTTCTCGGGCGAACTCCTGGTCACGGCCCGCGAACTGGTGCGAGCGGCCGCTGAGCGAACACCGGACAAACAGTGGTTTTGGGCGGAACACCTCGGACCGGCGGACCAGGTAGCCGCCGCCGTTGTCGATCGCTGCCGACAAGCCAGCCTCCCGGAAGGGGCCGCTGACGACTGCGAAAGCACGCTTGTCGAGGAATGATATTGAAGTTGGGCAGAATAAGTCCTACGATCCGTTTCTTCCCGCACATCCGGCGACTCGCGGATCCGGGAAGCTCGAAATGATCCGTTTCCTTCGTGAGGTAGTCATGATTCATCGATCGGCGGAGAGGCGTCAAAAGACAAGGCTGCAGCCGCTTGTGCTCGGCGTGATTGGCCTGTGTGCTTTGGGGGTGGCGTGGGGAGTAGCCGGTCTCTGGTCTGCATGGGCGGCCGATCTGGGTACCACTCCGAAAGCCCGCGATCGCCAAGTCGCGTTGATGGTCTCCACGCTGATCAAACGCGATCACCTTTCCAAGCATCCGATCGACGATGAAATCTCCCAACGCGGCCTCAAGACGTTCTTGAAGGGGCTTGATCCGTCCAAGTCGTACCTCTTGCAGGCCGACTTCGACCAGTTCGCGGCCCGTCAGGTCGATCTCGACGACGATCTGCGGTCGGGCAACATCGAGTTCGCCTACACCGTTTTTCTGCGTTATCTCCAGCGGCTCGACGAACGGCTGCCGACAATCGAAGCGCTTATCGACGCTCCACACGAT
>JBIKVL010000135.1:0-8198 GCA_044356875.1 Pirellulaceae bacterium
GTAGCGGAGCGGCGTAAGCCGCCCGGTAAGCGGTGCGAATGCGTGTGATCCCGGCGCCAAAAACGTGGGCGTCGAGGCACCCGGTTCGACAAGCACATCGAGCGGTTCGTGAGCCGGGCGGCTCACGCCGCTCCGCTAAAACACATCCGGCACGTCGTGTGGCCGCCTAAAAAACCGGCGGCGAGCACTAAGACGGCTTTTCCGGTGGCCCCGCGTTGCCAGGTCCCACGCCGGGCGGGCTGGGGCCGCCAGGAAGGCTGGGGCCGCCGGGCAAGCCGGGGCCGCCGGGGCCACGACCGCGGTTGCCGGGGAAACGGCGATTCCAGTCGGGGGGCGGCTGGCGGTCGCGGAAGTAGAGCGAGCGTAGCGTCTGTTGGAAGCGTTGCCGCGGCATGGCGTCGAGCCATTCGCGGTCTTCGGCGGTGAGCGACTCGCGGTAAAATTTTTCCAGTTCGTCCCCGGTCGGTTCAAACTGCCGGAGAAACGCCGCGCGGCACCATTTCAAAATCAATTCGATCTGGTCTTTGGGCGTGGTGGCGGCGAGCAACTGTTTGCGAAGGGTTTCGGTGAGCCGTTCCGCGAGCTTGGCCATTTCACCGGTTTCGATCGGCGGGATCGCCTCGGGATCGTTGAGCGATTGCGCGAGCGCGAAGCTAAGCATCAAATGTTGGCGTTTGCGATCGGTCGTTTGTTGCAATCGTTCGGCCAACTGGGGCACTCGTTGTTCGAAATGCGGCCGCGAGCGCTGGAGGTACGCTTCGATCCATTCCAAAACGATCTTGGCGTCCTCGACGGGAATGGTGACTTGGGGAATCCCCAGCCGCCGCGCTTCGTCGCGGCGCTGTTCCTGTTGCAACTGACGGATAAGATCCACGCGAGCTTGCGGGTCCATGCCAAGCAGTTCCGCCCGTTCAGCAGCGGTCAAGGTTTGCAACCAGGCGCTGTAGGAGGCCAAGGTTTGCAAAAGCTGCGGGGCCCGAGGATCGTGGCTCAGTTCCTCGTGCAAGTCCCGCATCCGCTGCTGTTCGGCGGGCGACAGCCGGTCGAAACGTTCGTGCTTGCGGAGTAGTTCGGCTTGGTCGCGGGCCGACATTTGCCGCACCCGTTCACGCCGCGTCTCGAGGTTTTCCTCTGTGACAGCGGGCGACGGGGCGGGAACGGCGGGGCTCTCGTCGTCGCGGCGGGTGACTGGCGACTGGCCAGCCGCTTGCATCATCCAGCTGCCGCCGATCCAGCCACCAGCGATCCAGCCACCAGCGATCCAGTCGCTAGCGATCCAGCCGCCAGCGTTCCAGCCGCCGACGCCGAGCATTGCCGCCAGCGCGAAGGCCACAGCCTTGCGAGCCGGCTGGCGGGCAAGGTCGATCGCGCGATCAGCCGTCTGGTGGGTGAGGTTTCGAGATTTCTCACGGCGCATGACGTGGCTCCTCACGGAAGAGGCCTTCCTGATCGAGCAACCGCAGGAATTCGATGTCTTCGGCCAGCAGGTATTCGTCGAGCCGTTCGACGACGGGGAGGTCGCGAAGCAGCGGTTCGTCGGGAGAGGGCCAGAGCCGGTGTCCCAGGGTCCACCCGAGGAGGCTGGAAGCGATCATGCCACCGCTGACGGCGGCGCCGAGGAGCCAGCGTAGCCGGCGACGCCGCCGTTCGGCCAGCACAACGGCCGATTCCGCTTGGACCGCGACCATTTCGAGCGTGCTGCTGGTGAATGCGGCCGACGCTTCGGTGCGCGGGAGGGCGTCGAGCAGATCCCAGGCGCGTTGCAGGTCGTGGAGTCGCTGTCGATAAGCGGGGTCGCTGGCCAAACGCTTTTCGACCGCTTCCGCCGCGGACGGTTCCAGTTCGCCATCCAGGTAGGCGACCAGTTCCGATTCGATGGCCGTGTCGCCGGGCATCGGCTGGGCGGCGGCGGATTCGGGTGGGGTGCTCATAAAACGGGGCTCGCTAGGATTTACGCTCGGGCCGCAGCCCCTGCTGTAGGTAAGGCTCGAGAACGACACGCAAGTTCTCCCGCGCCCGCCACAGCAGCGATTTCACGGAGGACACGGTCAGTTCCATGGCCTGGGCCACATCGGCGTAACTCATTTCCTCGAATTTCGACAACAACAGCGCCATCCGTTGCTGTTCCGGCAGGCACTCCATGGCCAGCCGCACGATGTCGGAGAGTTCCGTTTTGTCCAGTCGTCGGGACGGGTGTAATCCGCTGGCGGCTTTCGCCAGCTGTTCCAAGCTGATTTCGTCAGTGTCGCCCACGTTCGCCGCTGGCGCCCGCACTTCGCGCCGCCGCGAGTGCATCCGGAGCCAGTTGCTGGCGACGTTGTGGGCGATGCGGTAGATCCACGTGGAAAACCGGGCATCGGGCGAATAGGTCTTGCGAGCTCGGTAAACCCGCAGGAACACCTCTTGAGTGAGGTCCTCCGCCGTCTGCCGCTGGCCGACCAGATGGTCGAGCACGGCGATCAGGCGGTTTTGATACCGGGCCACCAGTTCTTCGAACGCCGCCGCGTCGTCGTTCCGCACCTGCAGCATCAGCCGCACGTCCGGATCGGACATTTCGTAGTTGGAATTCTCTGCCGTGGCGCCCGACAACTGGCCGCTCCCGTCCGGGGGTTGGTGAATCCCGCAGGCCGCGCATCCGCTCTTGCGCCCGCCGCCGCTCCTGAGGCCATAAAACTAACCGCTGACGCCGTTGGTGGCCAGTTCTCAGCCACCAAACGTAATCTCCTTAACCCGCCCTCGTCCGGGAAGTTGCTCGACGGACCGTCTGTTCGTCCCCGATTTTTCCCACGCCGCAGCCCACGGATCGTCCCCTGGGCCGCGCCTTTACGTTCCGCCCTCGCGTACGCTAAACAATGTCGTCTTGAACTTGTTTGCTTCGACATCACCTCACAAGGAATCGCGCCATGTCCGCCGCCTCGCAGACGTCCGTGAACCGCCGCGTTTTCGTCCAAGGCGCCGCCGCGCTTGCCACCGGCGTTGCCAGTGCCCACTGGGCCGGCCAGGCCGGCTTGGTACTCGCCCAGGCCCCGGCCCCGCTGATCGAACTGCCCAAGCTGCCCTACGCCTATGACGCCTTGGAACCGCACATCGACGCCAAGACGATGATGATCCACCACACCAAGCACCACCAAGCGTACATCGATCGCTTCGCCGGCGTGCTGAAGGACCACCCGGACCTGGCCGCGAAGAAGCCCGAAGAACTGCTCAAGAACCTGGCCGCTGTGCCCGAAGCGGTCCGGGCGATCGTTCAAAACCACGGTGGTGGCCACGTGAACCACACCCTTTTCTGGAACACCATGGGGCCCGGCAAAGGCGGCGAACCCAAAGGCAAGTTGGCCGAAGCGATCAAGTCGAAGTTCAACAGCTTCGCCAATTTGAAGGACGCCCTGAGCGCCGCCGCGATGGCCCGCTTCGGCAGCGGTTGGGCTTGGCTGGCGCTCGGCAAAGACGGGCTCGAAGTCCTCAGCACGGCCAACCAAGATTCCCCGTTGTCGCTCGGCAAGACCCCGCTCGTCGGCGTCGACGTGTGGGAGCACGCTTACTATCTGAACTATCAAAACCGCCGGGCCGACTACGTCAAAGCATGGTGGAATGTCGTCGATTGGGACGCCGTCGCCAAGAATTTCCAAGCCGCTAGCTAGGCGACCAGGCGGAGGTGTTGGGACGAAGCCGCCCCGGCCCCAGATCGTCCCATGCTTTCCGCCGCCAGCGACGGTATGAAAGGGGCCAATCGACATGAAGCTCAGCCGCTCCTCGGCGGCTGGGCTTTTTCGTGGCGTCGCCTGGACCTCGGTCGCGAGCGACTTGCCAATCGGCTCATCTTTGCCAGTCGCAAACACCTTGCCAGTCGACTCAGCTTTGCCAGTCGGCAAGTTCGCGGTTCCGTGGGTATCGGCCTTGTTCACTGCCAGAGGCCCGACTTCCCATTTTCGTCCAATCCTTCAATCTTTGCGGAATGGCGCGACGATAGAACCCGGTGAGGGTGTTCCTTCCCGTATGGGTGGGAAGCAGACACCACCCATCCAGCGGCAATGCCGATCATCGGGGTCGTTCCATGATTTCACTTCTCCGCAGCGTAAAGGCCGATGTTCGCACGCCTGAGATCGAGTTCCAATCACTCAAGACGGACATTCACCGGGAATTAGTCGAGTCTTTGGACTTGGCCGCCGTTGGGGTGGCAGCGTCCGACTGGCTGCGGCGCGAGGTGCGGGAACTCTCCGAGGAGAGTATCACCCGCCGCAACATCACCGATCCCGCGCTCCGGGAGCGACTGCTGGTTGATTTGGAAGCGGAAGTGTTTGGATTGGGGCCGCTCGAACCGCTCGCCAACGATCCTTCGATCAGCGATATCCTGGTGAACAACGCCCGCGAGGTGTATATCGAGCGGCGTGGCCGGCTGGAACTCACCCCGATCGTCTTCGCGGACGACGCCCATCTGCTGCGGATCATCCAGCGGGTCGTCGCTCGGGTTGGCCGTCGTATTGACGAAGTGAGCCCGATGGTCGACGCCCGCTTGCCGGATGGTTCCCGCGTGAACGCGGTCGTGCCGCCGCTGGCGCTCGATGGCCCCAAGCTCTCGATTCGCCGGTTTGGCCGCGAATTCCTGAGCGTGGACAACCTGTTGCGAAACCAATCGCTTTCGCCGGCGATGGCAAGTTTTCTGACGGCGGCGGTGCAAGCGCGAATCAGTTTTCTGGTATCGGGCGGCACCGGCGCCGGCAAAACAACGATGCTCAACGCGCTCTCGACCGCCATTCCGCACGACGAGCGGATCATCACGATCGAGGACTCGGCGGAGTTGATCTTGCAGAGCCGCCACATCGTGCGGATGGAAACGCGGCCCGCGAACAGCGAAGGCCAGGGCGGCGTGACTCAGCGGGACCTGGTACGCAACAGTCTGCGTATGCGTCCTGATCGCATTCTGGTTGGCGAAGTCCGTGGCGGCGAAGCGCTCGACATGCTGCAGGCGATGAACACCGGCCATGAAGGCTCGCTGACCACTATCCACGCCAACGACACGCGCGACGCGTTGGCCCGCTTGGAAATGATGGTCGCCATGACCGGCCTGGAACTGCCGATTCGCGTTGTCCGCGAATACATCGGGGCGGGGATCAAATTGGTCGTCCACCTTTCGCGCCTCAAGGGCGGCGTGCGCCGAGTTACCCGCGTTTCCGAAATCGTCAGCGCCGCCAACGGCGAATACGTGCTCGAAGACGTCTTCGGGTTCAAGCAGCAGGGACTGGATGGAAACGGGGTCGCTCGTGGCGATTTCTACGCGACGGGATACCAGCCCCGCTGCCTCGATCGTTTCGCCGATGCAGGCGTCTCCCTCGACACAGCCATTTTCCAACCGTAACGCCACTCACATTCACTCGCTTTAACGACCGTATGGACATCCTCCTAACTCCCAATGCGATCACGCTGCTGACGTTCCTCGGAGGAACCTCGCTACTCGCGGCGCTCTTTTGGGGACTGCGCGATCTGTCGCGGCCAGCGGACGATCCGTCGGCTAAACCTGCCCGACTCATCCGCCTGCCCCGCTTTCAAGAGCTTGATCGCCCGACGTTCGTTCAGAAGATCGACAGTTGGCTGGAACGCAGCCTCTACTGGTCGGCGCTGCCGATTTCCACGACGGCCGCCGCGTGGCTCGCCGTGTTCATCGTGATGACGCTCGGCGGCGCGGTGTTCGTCGCCTCGGAAAACGAACTCTTCGCGGTGGTCGCCGCATTGTTCGGCTTGGCGGGGTTGGCGAGTTTCCTCGAACTGCGCAAACGGCAGCGGCTCAGCAAATACGAACAGCAGTTCCCGGCGGCGCTCGACCTGTTAGCCCGCGCGGTACGGGCCGGCGAAAGCGTCGAGCAGGCGATGGAGGTTGTGGGCGAATCGCTGCACGAGCCGGCGGGGATCGAGTTCCAACGGTGCGCGGGACAGTTGGAAATGGGACTGTCATTGGCCGCGTGCATGCGCTCGCTGGGCCACCGCGTCGACCAAATGGACACCCGGATCTTCGCCACGACGCTCAGCGTCCATCGCGACGCCGGCGGCAATTTGCCCATCACCCTGGAACGGCTCGCGGAAGTTATCCGCGACCGGATGAGCTACCAGCGGCAATTGAGCAGCGTGACGGCCGCCGGCCGCTACTCGGCGATGCTGATCGCGTCCGTCGGCCCGCTGTTGTTCCTCTACTTCTTCCTGCTTCAGCCGCAATACGGTTCGAAACTGACGGAAGATCCAATGGGCCGCTACGTGCTGGCCGCCGCCGTCGTTTCCGAAGTGATCGGTATTGCCTGGGTGATGCGATTGATTCGATCGGACTATTGATTCCCCGTCCGGAACTGACGACCCGACAAGCGGACGCCACGGATCGGCGCCTCAATCGCCATTGGAGAAGCCGTCGATGAATTTGGACAAATTCCTGGAATCGGCGTTCACGTTCAAGCAACTCTCGCCCGCCACCATCGCGCTGATTTCCGGAGGGACCTTCTTCGCCGTTAGTGTCGTTGTGTATTGGCTGGGCAAAATGCTGTTGGGCGTCGGCCGCAACGAGCTGCCGGATCCCAATGCGATCGGCAGTCGCCGGCCGCTTGTCTTGGGCGGACTCACGGAAGGGTTGGCGTTCGTGATTCCTCTGTCGCTTAAGCGGCAAGAGACGCTTCGCAGCGAAATGCAAAAGGCGGGATACTATCATCGCAAGGCTTTTATCGAGTTCCTCGCGGTGCGGAATCTCGCCATGATCCTGTGGCTCGTCTTCGTGGGCCTGCTGGCCATCGCCTCCGCCGATCCTAAAGAGGATCTTCCACCAAAGATGATTGTCATGGCGTTTGTCGTGATGGCGTTCATTTATGGTGTTCCCCGCGTTGTCCTGAGTTCGCAAGCGGAAAACCGTTGCCGCCGCATCAAACATTCGCTGCCCGATTCGCTCGACATGATCACCATGATGGTCACGGGCGGCCTGCCGCTTCGCGACGCCATCCAACGGGTCGCCCGCGAGTTGCATCGGATCTATCCGGATATCGCGTGCGAGTTGCGGATGGTCGAAGTGCAGACCGACACCGGTTCGCTCGAACTGGCGTTGCGCCAGTTCTCGAAACGGCTGGATATTCCCGACGTCACTGCCCTGGCGTCGCTGGTGCAACAGACCGAGCGCATCGGCGGTCAGGTCGCTGGCGCTTTCCGTGAATTCGCGGACAGTATCCGCCGAACTCGCCGGCAGCAAGCCGAGGAACGCGGCAACACGGCGTCTATTAAGCTGCTGTTCCCCGTCGTGTTCTTCCTGGCCCCGCCAATCTATGTGCTGCTGCTCGGCCCGGCTGTCGTCGAAATGAAGAACTTCATGCAGAACCAAGGACGCCCGGGCGGCGCCTTGTCTCAGGACCCAGGCGCGACGCTGAGAATGGCCCAGCAAGCACAGCGGGCCCGCGCTAATGGTGGAAACACCGGAGACGCGACCGGACCCGAGGCGCCTTCGCTCCGTTCCGACACGCCAGCCTCGGCCGGTGGAAGCCCACCCACCGAGCGCCGCTAAGCCTCGCGAACCTTTTCTCCAAATCGCCGTCCGCGATTTCCACCGAACGGCGAATGGGCGAATGGAACAGAGTCTAGCCCTTGGCGGCGTCGAGCGCCGTTTGGATGCGGGCTTTGGGCTGAACGCCCACGAACTTGTTCACGACTTGGCCGCCCTTGAACACGAGCAGCGTCGGAATGCTGCTCACGCCAAACTGCCCCGCGGTCTCCGGATTGTCATCGATGTTCAGTTTGCCGATGACGGCGCTGCCGAGGTTTTCCGCCGCGAGCTCTTCGAGCAGCGGAGCGATCGCTCGGCAGGGACCGCACCAGGGAGCCCAGAAGTCAACCAAAACCGGCTTCGCCGACCCGACCACTTGGCTCTTGAAATTTTGATCGGTGATTTCCACCGTGTTCGCGCCCATCCGAGTTTCCTTTTGCGTTTTGATGGCGTTTACGGGTGAGGAGCCGCGGTCGCCCCAGGCGAACCGAACCGGCGATTCCGAACACCGCCGCCAAGTTGTTGGACTTCGGTGAGAAAATGATAGGGACGACCCCGGTGCCCGTCAATGAATGGCGAATCGCCGAGGGCACGACCATCGAACCACTGGACCATCGAACCACTGGACCATCGAACCATCGGACGATCGAGCCACTGGAATACCGGAGTACCTGACTAGCTGGCGACCGGATGA
>JBIKVL010000092.1:0-9104 GCA_044356875.1 Pirellulaceae bacterium
GATGACCCCGAGTTGGAAACGCCCGCATTGAGGTTGCCCAAGCAGTTGCCGGCGGCTTGGCTCCGCTACGGCTTGAACGCGGCGAACTGGAAAGAGGCGGTGCGGACGATTTCGCGTCGTTTCCGTTGGTTGGAGCGTACCGCTTCCGCGATGCGTCGCGACTGTCGGCGGTTCGTTGCGGATTCGGGTCCGCCGCCAGGGTAGCCGCGCGGCCGACCGGGCCAATGGTCCCGCGCCCTGACCATCCGGGAAGAGGCCCACCGTTCGCGACTTCATAGCCTCGAATGCTCTCCAAAAAAGCTGTCGGCGAACAGCACCGGGGATTGCTGCGCGCGTTCTGACTTGGGACGCGAAAAACAGCTCGCGAACCCCCTTCTACAGAGGGATCGCATGTTAACTTGGGCTGACCTTTGGCGTTTCCGCCCCCGATCTCACCTCTTCGGCGTGTTGGGGGGAGGTTGAAGACGCTTCGGCGGCAGGTTGAACGCCGCCGTTTGCCCCTCAATCGCCATCGCGCACGCCTGAGATCCGCGAGGATTATGGCCTTGCCGGGCGGCCTCGGGCCAAGAACGAATCAGCAATAGACTGTCTCTTTTGGATGGCGATTTGAGCCAGCGGGCGATTCGCAGGCGGTTTCTGACCTCGGCAGCTTGGAACGCGAGTTTGGCAACCTTATTCCCTGTAACCACTTATGTATCGGAACGGCCGCTCCAGCTCCAACGCCGGAGAGGCTGCTGAGTCAACGACATCGGCTCGCTCGCCAGTCGCTTCATCGACCAATCCGGGCAACGAAGGCTGGCCGAGAAACCGCTCGCCCAGGCGGAAAATCTACAAAAGACAGTCTATTGACTCTTTCTAAGCGGCTTGGAGGCCCGGCGGAGGCCAAGCGAAGGCCCGAGGCCCGGCGGAGGCCAAGCGGACGGGAGGTTAAGCAGCCAAGCGGCGCGGAGACGCATTGTTGCGGCATTTGGGTGGCGAGGCTCGATTTAAGCTGGGCTCGTCGAAGTCGGCTCCCGACGTCCTTGTACCCGAACTTGGCGCAAGGACTCCATATCGCCGCCAACCTCAACCATCGATGGCGTAAGCCCAAAGGCGATGCTCAATCCGCGACATCCCCCCCGAAACAAGGAAACGATGGAACGAGGAAACAATGGAATCGGGAAACGACTCCGGCCGGCATCCGCGAGCGGATGCCGGCCGGTGGTGGCTGGCGGAGAATTGACGGATCGTTGACGGAGAACGAACAACGCTGGCGTGGTTGGCGCCAAGCCGAGACTACCAGAGGTATTCCAGGCCCACGTTCCAGCCGTGTAGGAGCAACTGTCCGTTGTCGTTGTAGCTCGGAACACGGGACGGAGCGAGCACGGGATTCGTGACGAACGGCTGGCCCGGGTTGAAATTCTCGATCGCGAGGGCGAGACCGTCCATGAACAGCACGTCGTAACCCGCTCGGAACGTCCAATGATAGTTGATGCGGTAGATCGCCATGGCGTTCAGTTCGCCGATGAAGGCCACGTCATCCGATCGCAGCGTTTCGGCGAATCCGTCCGGGATTGAAGTAGCCCGGATCGAGGTGTTTTGGTGGGAGTGATTTCCATAGACGCCCGCCTTCGCCTCGCCACCGAAGCTCAAGCCGGGAATCACGCTGAGCCACGCGTCGCCGCCGATCTGCAAACCGGTGAGCGAGTTGTTGGTGCCGACCGAATAGTCCATGAAGAAGAACGACGGAGCGACGTTCGGGGCCCCAGGGCGTCGCGTGCTGTGATCGAAGTCTTCGGTCAACTGGACGTAGCGGACACCCGCGATGTACGAGCCCTGCAGGCGGCAATTCCGCCCCTGCCAGCGGCGACGGTACATCAACTCGTAACTGTTGAACGCGGATGAGTACGCGATGCTGTGGAAGTTGGCGAAGTCCGTTTCGTTGAACCCGAGCGGCGGGCTGCGGCCGTAGTCGCTGAGCACCGAGAACAGGCCCTGGGTCGGATCGCTGACGGAAGCATGGGACGCGAAGTTAAAGCCGCCCAGCCAGTTGAATTCGATGTTGCCGCCCGCCCCAAGTTGTCGCTGCACCACGACTCGGGAGCCGAACTCGTCATCGAACGTGAGGCTGTCCGAACTCAGCACGACGTTCGGCACGCCGTCCAGCGGAGCGATGCCGCTCGACGTGAAATTGACTTGCCGCGACGCGTTGTCGCGGGCGAGCTGCACGGCGGACACGCGAACGTCAAACCACCGCGGCGTGCAGATTCCGCCTTCGGCGTAAGGCAACAGCAAGCCGAGCAGCGTGCCGTTTGGCCAGCGATGATGGAGGTCGTCGCCGAACCATTCCTCGCCGGCTCCGACATATTCACCGCCGTATTCGCCGCCATATTCCACGCCGCCGGGCATCCCGCCAGGCATTGGAATCGGGCCGGGAGGCGAAGCGCCCGCCGCCCCAGGGGCCTCGCCGCCGCCCGCCTGTAACAGCGTGCCATCCGGCAGGTAGTAGGCGGTCGGCGCGGCCGTTGGCCCATACCCTTGCGGAGGCTGACCAAAGGCCGGCTGACTATAGCCTGGCTGACCATAGCCTGGCTGACCATAGCCTGCGGGAACACCGTAGCCGGGAGCTCCCATGCCATAGCCGGGCGGATAACCCGGCCCTTGTGCTTGTGAGTCCGACGCCGCCAGCCCTAGGAACAACGCCACTCCCAAGGACCACGGTAATCGCCATCGTATGTGGCTTAACATGCCTGATTCTCCGCAGTTCGACACGGTCGAATGCTCTATCACGAGAAGAAAGGTCTCGCCTAGTCGTTTCGTTTCATCGGTCCGTCAAAGGACGTACAACCAGCAGTTCCGCTACCTCGGGAACAATCTCACTAATCGGCACTGTCTTACGGAGACTGCGGTTTTTCCCGACATTCGTTTCCCAAATGTCAGGTGGCGCGGTACTCTGAAAGCCAAAGCGTGGCGTTTTTGGCGGGCTGGGCGGACTGCAACGCGGGCCGGCCGGCCGATGGGCTGGCTTCCCCGAGCGACTCGCGGTCGCCTCCTCCGCCGCGCAAACGCTTCAAGCGAAAGAGGATGAATGCCATGGCCGTGACGACGGCGAGTGAACTCTGCCAGCTCATCGAAAAAAGCAACATTCTTGGGGCGGGACCGCTGGAAAAGGCGAAGACGCTCGCCGCGTCCGAGGCCGATGCGAAATCGCTGGCGCGGGTGTTGATCGAACAAAAGTTGCTCACGTCCTGGCAGGCCCGCCAACTCATGGCGGGCGTGTCCGGCTTGCGTCTAGGCAAGTATGTCTTGCTCGATGAACTCGGCCGTGGCGACCTCGGCCGCGTGTATCTCGCCGAACATACCCAGCTTGTCCGTCGCGCGGCCTTGAAGCTGTTGAGCCGCGAACTGTGCGACAACAAAGAGCTGCTCCGCCGCTTCCTGGGCGAAGCCCGCTTGATCGCCAGCCTCGACCATCCAAACGTCGTGCATACGCTCGACGTGTCCAGCGAAAGCGACCGCTACTACGTGGTGTTCGAATACGTGGCTGGTCGCGACTTGACAAAACGGGTCGCCGATCAGGGAAGACTCTCGGCGAAACAGGCCGCCGAGTTGATTTTGCAAGTAGCGGAAGGGCTGGTTCATGCGCATGAAAAGGGAGTCGTCCATGCTGATCTGAAGCCCGGCAACCTGATGGTCGACGCCCAAGGCAACGTCAAGATTCTGGACATTGGCGTCGACCGACTGGGGATTTCGCTCCAGGCCGCCAACGCCGCCGCCGGCCGGCCAGCCACTACGCCATCGCTGTATCGTGCCCCGGAATTGGCCAAGGGCGTCGACTCGCTGACCCCGAAGAGCGATCTCTTTTCCCTCGGGATGGTGTTTGTTTTTCTCGTGACGGGCGAAGATCCGCCCCCGCCGGATGCCGATCTGGGTCAAACCCAATCGGACGCCATCCTGTCCCAGTTGTCCGTCGCCTGCCCTGATCTCCCCGAGGAACTCGCGCGGCTTTGCGGACAACTCACGTCCGAAGACCCCGGCCAGCGGCTCGATTCGATGGCCGCCCTCCGCGACACGCTCCGCGATTGGTTGGCCACTTGCGGCGACGCCACTGATTCCACAGACTCGCCCCCCACGTCCCCGGCGGATCAAGACACCCCTGACGCTGTCGTGAGCAAGTCCGTCGTGAGCAAGTCTGCCCGTCCGGCGTCGACGGCCGCCGCCCCAGCGGCGACAAGTGCCGCGGTCGCAGCGACAGCGACAGGCTCAATAGCCGCTCAGCCCGCGAAAACTGGGGCGGTCGCGAAGCCCTTGCCCGAATTCACCGCAGCCACTAGCTCCACTGCAGCCACTAGCTCCACCGCGGGTGCAGCTGGCAAGCCGGTTGGAAGTCGGCCAGCTGGTGCCGCTGCGGCAACCCCAGCCGCGACGGCAGGGCCGGGAAAAGCTGTCGGCCCCGCTCCGGCGGCGACAGCTTCCACGACGAAAACTCCGGCGGCGAAAACTCCGGCGGCGAAAGCTTCGCCCGCGAAAACAGCGGCTGAAAAGGTTCCCGCCGAAGTTGTTCCGGCCACGAAATCTTCCGCCGCAAAACCGCCGGCCGCGAAGGCTGGCCAGGCTGGCCCCGCACCCAAGTCGGCATCCGGTCAGGGAGCCGTCGGGGCCGCCGCGAAAGCAGTCAAGCAAGTCCCCGCCGCGCCCGCGTCCATCGCCAGTTCCGACAGCGGCTCGGAAAACCTGGATCCGCTCGGCTTGGGCGATTCCGCCTCGTCGTTCCTCGCCGCCGCCGACACGGAAGGTGCTGCCGCTTCGGGTACCGACGCCGCCGCCGAGACTTCGCTTTCTTTCACCGTGAAAACGGGCGGCAAGCGAACTGCGGGAAAATCCGTGAAACCCGGCGTGAAACCCGGCGCGAAATCGAAATCAAAGACGACAACAAACGCGGCGGCCGACGAAGGCAACGCCAACGAAGCGGGCGACGCATCCGTGACACCGGCTCGCAAGATCCCGCTGTGGGTCTGGATCGCGGGCGGAGCGGGGGTCGCGGGCGTTACACTGATCGTCGTGATCATCACGCTGGTGGTGATGATCTTCGGTGGTGCCGACAAACCGATCCAGGTCGCGCAAACAGGCGGTTCGGCGGCTACTGGTACCCAGAACGCTGGTGACACGGCGACAGGCACGCCCCCCGCAGGCGACGAGAGCGCAGGCGCCGCGAACCCGGCGGGAGATGCATCCACCGCGAATTCCGAGGGCACCACCCCCGCAGGAACCGCTCCCGGAACCGTCGAACCGGGAACCACACCCGCTGGTGCCGCAACCGGTACCACTCAGCCGGGTAATCCGGCAACGCCACCAGCCGGCGCGAACACCGCGCCGGCCGACCCACTCGCGATTTTGCTTGGCGGTGGCAATCCGCCTGCCTCGGCTCCAGGCACGACGCCCAACCCGGCCGCTGGGAACCCGGCGACTGCGCCCCCAACAACGCCGGTAACTCCGACCTCCACCGAATCGCCTGCGGGTAAGCCGGAGTCGCCCATGGCGAGTCCTTCGCCAACGACTGCCGCCGCTCCCAAGCCGACCACGCCGCCGCCTCCACCGACCCCAAAGCCGGCCCCGAAGCCGATGGGCGATCCGCTAAAGGACTTCCCCAAGGATTTCATCGAACTGCCGGCGCTGGCCAAGGACGGGCCCGTTCCAGAACCCGTGTCGCTCGGCAAAGTCGCCATGCCGCCCAAGTCCCTGTTGATCATCCATCTCCTGGGCGGCGACGGCGCTATCAAGGGCAAATCGCGGTTCGTGATGGAAGCCGCCGACGGCGGAACGGCGGAACGCGATTGGGACATTTTCCTGCGTGAGGGCGAAGCCGAGTCCGGCGGCGTGAAAGTCGCCCACTTGTCGCTGAAGGAAACCGACCTGATGTTCCAGTGGGAGGCGGAGGCCCCGCAACAACTCGCCTCGCCACACCTGATCAACTGCATGCTGCAACTGGCTGCCGGCCCCAAGCAGGCGACCGTCGCGCTCCGCAAGCCCATCGAGGTGGAGCCGCTCAAGGCGGAAATCCTCAAGGGCACGCTCAAAGGCAAATTCGATGTGCCGTTTCCTCCCAATTCCGACCGCATGAAGGTCGACATCGTCTTCGACGGTCCTTTCCCGCCAATGAAATTCGAAGGCCAAAACCCGATGGACTCGGACAAAGGCAAGGCGACCGTCTGGTTCGGCGCCAGCCAGGAAACGCAGATCTTCGCATTGCGGCTGGATACGGTCTTCCGCCGCCAACTGGAGATCGGATTCGACCCGCATGTGCGAATCAACACGACGGCGAAGCCCGAAAAACTCACCGCCGCCGGACTCGGTAAGATGCAGAAGGCGGCCGAAGTCGCCCGCCAACAGACGTTCGCCATGGTGGAATTCGGCAAGAAAGCGGCAGGCGGCAAAAACGACGAAACCACACAGCAACGGTTGAGCTTGATGGAATCGCAATTGACGAATATCACCAAGGCGTCGGAACAATTGGCCGGGCTCAAAGGAATGGCCGACCAATTGGTTCAAGGGGGCCGGATTCACGTCCGAGTGTTTTGCCAAGTCGATGACTTCAAGCTGGAATTGGTCCGCACCGCCGGTATCCCCGTTGCCAACCAGAAATAGCGGCCCGCCAAAGCGAGTTGCCACCCGACATCGCGGCCGGTAGAAAATCGGGCCCGCTGTAAGACGCAGTCCGCTGTGAGACGCCGCCCGATGAAGATCGAAGCCCGATGAAAATCGCCGCCCGCTGAAGATCGAAGCCGCTCAGGAACCCCGTTATGCTCCGCATTCTCGGTTCTGCTAAACGCGTCTGCCAAGGCCTTACCCGACGCGACACGTTGCGTGTCGGCGGTCTCGGGTTTTCCGGCCTCGCGCTCGATCAGATCTTCGCACTGCGGGATCGATCGCGGCAAACCGCGGCTGGCGATTCATCGAGTCCCCTCGAGCGATCGTTTGGCCGCGCCAAGTCGGTCATTTTGATTCACCTGTACGGCGCGCCGAGCCAACTGGAGTGGGTGGATCCCAAACCGGACGCGCCGCGGGAGATTCGCGGCGAACTGGGCGTGATCCCCTCGAAACTCGACGGTTGCCAAGTCGGGGAACTTTTCCCGCGGACGGCCCAGGTCCTTGATCGCTGCACGGTCCTCCGGTCTCTCACCCACCCCTATCCCATTCACGGAGTCGCGTACGCGTTGACGGGAACGCCAGCGATCGATGTGGCGATGGAACTCGCCCCTCGCGATCCGCGGCACTGGCCGTTCTTCGGCTCAGCGGTGGCCCATGTGGACGCACAGCGCCGCCCCGAGTTTCCCGCCGTTCCCCCGAACATCGCGCTTCCGTTCCGCTTCAGCAGCAAGCGGGTCGGCGAGGTGCCGCGGGCGGGACCCTATGGCGGATTCCTGGGAAGCGCCTACGATCCGCTGTTCACCGAGTTTGTCGGCGAGGCGACCAAGAGCTTGCCAAAAAAGCTTCGCGACATGGAGTTCACCGGCAACGATCCCTACATCGGCTGCTCGGACGACTCACGCTTCGTCGTGCCCGCCGCGACCTCGTTGCCGGCGGAAATGACGCTCGATCGGCTCCGCGACCGCCGTTCGCTGCTCGAACAGCTCAACGCCGTTCGCGAGCCGCTCGAGCGCTTCGCCACAACCCGTCAGTTGTCCCGCCACCAACAGTCGGCGTTGTCGCTGATCGCGTCCCCGCAGCTGGCCGAGGCGTTGGACTTGCGACGCGAAGATCCCGCCGTCCGCGATTCCTACGGTCCCACGCTATTCGGGAAATCCTGTTTAGCCGCCCGTCGGCTCGTCGAGGCGGGAGCCCGCGTCGTGTCGGTTTTCTGGGACGAATTCGGCTTAGCGGGCATGGGTTGGGACACCCACTGGAACCACTATCCGCGAATGAAGGTCGAACTGTGCCCAGGCCTCGACCATGGCTGGCAAGGGCTGATCGCCGATCTCGACCAACGGGGCCTGCTCGACGAAACCCTCGTCGTTTGCACGAGCGAACATGGCCGAACGCCGAAGCTCAACAGCGCCGTCGGCGCTGGACGTGATCACTGGTCGCAGGTCTATTCCACAGTCGTCGCCGGTGGCGGCACAGCTCGCGGCCGAGTTGTCGGCAAATCGGATCGTCACGCTGCGGAAGTCGCCGACCTACCGCTCAGCCCCAAAGACCTCTTGGCCACGATGTATCATCTCTTGGGTATCGATCCCCACTTGCGGATCCAAGACCCTACGGGCAGACCCCAACCGCTCGTTGAGGGCCGCGTGATCACCGAGGCGTTGGCGTAATCAGACGAATCCTACGGGTTCGCAGAGCCAAAACGAGGCGAATGCCGCAGACAGAATAAGAGCTGCCTACGAGGCACGACGCCGCTTCGGGCAGCGAATCGTAGGCAGTAGGGGAAGCGGCAATCAGTTCGTTGGGCGAGAGTTGACGGTTAGGCACCGCCAGCGGGAACTACGCGACGCGACCGGCGTTCCGCACGCAACCTTGCCCGCCGCTTGATCTCGCTGGGCTTTTCGTAGTACTCGCGGCGACGCATTTCCTTCTTGATTCCACTTCGCTCGACGAGCTTACGGAATCGGCGCACGGCCTCCTGAATCGTTTCCTTCTCCCGCACAACCAACTTAACCATCGTTCCTCCTCGACCCGAACATATCTTGGCTCCACAAAGAGACGTGTTTCGACGAATTTCCACCCGGACGGGCTGCGTAGTGTACACGCTCGCCGCGCGGACTGTCCAGTCGTCGCGGGCACGAAAACCATCAACCCGCACGCATCCGGCGACCGAAGAGTATCGGCAGCGGGGCCTCGTAACCCCACTAATACCCTAGTAACAGGTGGAAAGTCTCCCCACATGTCGACCGTCGCCGACCCGACCGAGTTGCTCCGAGAACTCGACGCCCGCCAAGACGAACTGCTCGAACAACTCGATAAACTCAATCAGCGGACCGAGGAGCTCCTGAAATACTGCCAGGAAAACCGCGCAGCAAAAGCGTCCGACACGCCCCCCGACCCGGCATAACCCTCCGCTCGACGGAAGCCTCCATCAGCCGGCTCAGCGCCAGCCGCCGGTTCATCAGCCGGCTTAGCGCTCGCCG
>JBIKVL010000093.1:0-9101 GCA_044356875.1 Pirellulaceae bacterium
TCAACCGGCTGGACGCTCGCGACGGGTGCTAAAGCGGACTCGCCAATGTCGTGGACCACTCCGTGGTCCAACGCCGACTTCCACCAAAAAGTCAAAAGTGCCTGTCACTTTTTGCCTCTGGCACTTTTTGCCTAATACCCCAGCCCCCCTAGACCCCGCCGCCTACCCGCAGCCTCCAGTATCCCGAATCACTGCCTCGCAGGTGGCTGGCACCAATTACTCGCTGGCACCAATTACTCGCTGGCACCAATTACTCACTGCCTCCAATATCGCTAATCACAGCCGGCGAAGAGAAGTCAAAAGTGCCTGGCACTCTTCGCTTCCCAAGCCAACGCCCAATCGGCGACATGGTCCGCCGTTTGCTTCATCTGGCTGACACTCTCGATGCCACGGCGATACAAGACCGGCTGGAATTTTTGCGCGACTGGTAATTGTCAGCCATGAATAAAATGATGGCACGGTGCCTGGTAACCTTTCATCGATTTGGTGCGGCGGCGGCTTCCGGAACGAGCGACGGCACTGGCAACACTGGCAATGACTGTGAATTCGGGCGCCAGATTGACCGCATGAAGGGCACACTCCGTTTCGCCGCTGAAGACCATCCGTGAAAAACCTCCTGCTTGAGTTACACGGGCAAGACATGAAACCCGCCGAATCACCAAAAGTGCTTAAGAGCCTCCTTTAAGCGCTCACTGACATCTGCTTCGCGGGCGATAGGCGATGAGACGTGACCGCTCAAAGCCGGCCGCTGGCGCTGAGTCGGCGCAACTCTCGCAGGCAGCTGAAACTTGTTCATGCGTTCCCAGGGCGGGACATCACGGCGGCTCCGAGACGCTCTGCCCTGGGCTAACCTGTGACTGCCGCTTCTGGGCGAGTAGAGCGTTGGACCAGAGCGCGATGCCGTCAGTAGCATCTTCTCGTTCACCGTCGACTATATAGTGACGCCTCGGCTTCTCTGGGCCCCGCTGCCTAATCACTGCCCCCAGTATCGCGAATTCCGGCCGGCGGCGCTGGAATGGCAGGCTTGATGGAAGCCCTCGATCAGAAGCACGGTGGACTCGCGTAACGGCGATCTAGGATCCACTCGCTTGACGTCGTCCCTGATTAGACTCGCTAGATGGCGTCGCTGCCGCGTTCGCCGGTGCGGATTCGCACGCAGTCCTCGAGCGGCAAGACGAAGATCTTGCCGTCGCCAATCTCGCCCTTCTCGCCGGTCCGAGCCCCCTTGAGCACCGCGTTGATCGTCGGCTCGACAAAGTCCTCGTTCACCGCGATCTGCAGTTGCACCTTCCGCAGAAGATTCACCGCGAATTCGTGGCCACGATATACCTCGGTTTGCCCCTTTTGCCGGCCGAAACCTTGGCAGTCCATTACGGTCAAGCGGAAGACTTCCACCTCGGTCAACGCCGCCTTGACCGCTTCTAGCTTGCTGGGCTGAATGATGGCGATGATCAGTTTCATGCGGGTACCGCTTCCCGACTGCCCCACGCCTCACACGCGAACGGTGCGCTGGCGCCTCGACGCAAACCAATGACACGGTCAGAATAGCCAGCGTGATTCACCGCCACAAGTCGCCACGTCGATCCGCTTGGGCGATGATCAACGCGTGACTGCCACCGCGTCGTGGCGGAATTTGGGAAAACGAAAAAGGCCTCCCTGGCCCGTGCGAGCGAGGCGGATGCTCGCACGGACCGAACGGGAGGCCCAGTGGCCCAGGCAAGAGCCATCGTCCTTCGACCTAAACTTGCGCCGTCGTTCCACTTCCGTCGCAAGGCTATGTCCAACATTCAAACGGGACTTCACCATACGCCGAGGCCTACGGTTGGAAAGCCACGTCTACTGAAACACCGACTGCGACCCTCCGAGACGTTGGTCCCGTGGCCCGCGCGAGCGAGGCGGGTGCTCGCGCGGACCGCCGGGGAACCAACTGGCCCAGGCAAGAGCCATCGTCCTTCGACCTAAACTTGCGCCGTCGTTCCACTTCCGTCGCAAGGCTATGTCCAACGTTTCAGTCGCCAGCGGTTTCCCGTCGGCGATGCCTTTGAGAGAAGCAAGTAGCGTGCCGAAGACTCGGACGCTCGTGAGCGACCTGCCACTTCGCTTCGTACTTACTCTTTTCACAACGACTTACGCCAACAATCGTGGACGCAACAAGCCGTTCACGGACCGCCGGCGGAAACGCATTTGCTGCGTAGCGTCAAGGCAGGCTCCGCTGCGCGACAAGGCAAGTCGCTGAAGCACGTCGTCGCAGACTCGGCGTCGGCGCGCGGTTGCGACGCCATCGGACAAGGACCGCTGAGCGATCTATTTTACGGCGTCCGCAAACAACGCCTCGACAAACTCGCCCGGCTGGAAAGGCATCAAGTCGTCGGCACCTTCACCGACGCCGATGAATTTCACGGGCAACTGGAATTGCTGGCGAATGGGAATCACCACGCCGCCTTTGGCGGTGCCGTCCAACTTCGAGAGAACGATACCGGTGCAGCCGGCCGCTTCGGAAAATCCTTTGGCCTGCGAGATGGCGTTTTGTCCGGCCGTGGCGTCCAACACGAGCAGAACCTCGTGCGGCGCTTCGGGAATCAACTTTCCCGCCACTTTGCGGATCTTCGACAACTGCTGCATGAGGTTCGATTGCGTCTGCAACCTCCCCGCCGTGTCCAAGATGCAGATCTCCGCGTTCAGTTCCAAAGCCCGAGCCGTCGCGCGGTGCGCTACCGACGCCGGATCGCCTCCCATTTCCCCCTTCACGATCTCGGCCCCAACCCGTTCGGCCCAAATCGTCAACTGCTCGACCGCCGCCGCCCGAAACGTGTCGCCGGCGCCGAGCACCACGCGTTTTCCTTCGGCGCGAAAAAGCGAAGCCAGCTTCGCGATGGAAGTGGTCTTACCCGACCCGTTCACGCCAACCACCATGATGACGGTCGGGCCCGACGCTGCCAGACGCACCGCTTGGTCGGACTGGACCATCAATTCCAGCAGCTTCGCCTTGACGCTCCCCAACAGGTCCGCCATCTCGACGACCCGCCCACGGTACTCGCGGCCGACTTGATCGCGAATCGATGCGGCCGGCCCGGCTCCCATGTCGGTCTTCACGAGAATCGCGAATAGCTCGGTGAGGAACTTGTCGTCCACCAAGCGGCCTTGCTGCTTGAACAGATCGCGAATGTCGGTGCTCAGCAGTTGAGCGGTCCGCCGCAGGCCCGCCTTCACTCGATCAAACAACCCCATCTGCCGACCCTTTCCCATCATTTTCCCGCTGACCACGCTCCGCCATCGGCTGGCCATTCCCCGCACCGCCTCCCGGTCCCGCAGTCGGCGGCGCAGACGCATCGCTCGCGGAGTCGGCCGCGGCTGCGTTCTTGACGCGCGGCCGAACCGTAAGGCCATAGCGCGACACAACGCCATTGCGAGTCACGATCGAGCCCTGCGAGTTTCCCCGGCTGGCGGCCCCTTTCGCGGCAAGCGCTGTTCCGCCGCTGTTGCCCTGGTGGCGGCGATTGGCCGACGCTCGGTGCGGCGGCACCAATTTGTCGAGTATTCCGTTGACGAACTGATGCGACTGGCGTCCACCGAAACGCTTCGCCAATTCGATCACCTCGTTCAGAACCACGGGCGGTGGCGTTTCGGTATGAAGGATTTCGTACGCGCCGAGACGGAGCAGGTTGCGATCGATGGCGGCCATTCGGTCCAGAGACCAGTTCGACGCCTGTTTTCCCAGCGACGCGTCGATTTCGCCACGGCAACGCCGCACGCCCGACACCAGTCCCCGAGCGAAAAGGACCAGGGGATCAACGTCGTGAAGACGCCGACAGAGAAACTCGTCGGCCTCCGTCAAGTCGCGTTGCGGATTGAGATCGTCCGCGTACAGAACTTGGAGAGCGACTTCGCGGGCACGACGACGATTGAGTGGCATCCGAAGCGGGAACCTTGCGGTTGAGAGGGCGGAAATGGCGGGCCGAAAACAACACGAGCCCGCCGGTAGGCATGTTCGCGAAATCGCCGAGCTGTCAAGGATCGAAGGACTCGGGAAGCTTAGTCAACAGCCGCGTCATTTCCAAGGCGGCCTCGGCGCACTCGACGCCCTTGTGCCCTGCCGTTCCCCCCACCCGATTCAGGGCCTGTTCGAGGGAATTGACGGTCAACACTCCAAACAGCACCGGGACGCCAGTCTCCAACGCCAACTGCCCCAAACTCAGACTCACTTGCCGATTGATATGCTGGTCGTGAGTCGTTTCGCCACGAATCACGGCGCCGAGCCCGAGCACGGCCAGATGCCGCCCAGACCGCGCGAACCGGGCCGCGACAAGCGGAATCTCCCAAGCGCCGGGCACCCACGCCACATCCAAGCGGTCATCCGGGACACCGGCAGCCGTAAACGTCGCCAACGCTCCGTCCAGGAGCCGCGACGTGATCGACTCGTTGTATCGCGCCACCACGACCGCGAACCGTCCGGACGGCCACGCCCGCTTCTCCCCGTCCGCACCGGATTCCCCCGAATAGACCGTCGGCATCGCCCTCACACCCCCTCGTCCGAAAATTCCCCTAGCTGCTCGCCACCGCCGCCTACTTCATGTTCATCGTCATCAGAAACTCGGCGTTCGTCCGCGTTTTCTGCAGGCGCGACACCAACAGTTCCATGGCGTCTGGCGGATTCATGTCCTGGAGCACCCTGCGGACAATACAAATCCGGCGATACTCTTCGGGGTCCAGCAACATTTCCTCGCGGCGCGTGCCGCTGCGGTTAATGTCGATGGCCGGCCACACCCGTCGATCGACCAGCTTTCGATCGAGCACGATCTCCATGTTGCCCGTGCCCTTGAATTCCTCGAAGATCACTTCGTCCATGCGGCTGCCGGTGTCCACCAACGCGGTGGCGACGATCGTCAGCGAACCGCCCTCCTCGACCCGCCGCGCCGACCCGAAAAAAGCCTTGGGCTTCTGCATCGCGTTGGCGTCCAGACCGCCCGAGAGGATCTTGCCCGATTGCGGGCACTCGGCGTTCCATGCTCGGGCCAACCGCGTGATCGAATCGAGGAACACCACCACGTCGATACCGCATTCGACCATCCGCTTCGCCTTCTCCAACACCATCTGCGCGACTTGGACATGCCGCGACGAGGGCTCGTCGAACGTCGAGCTGATCACTTCGCAGTTGCGGCTCTTCACCTGCCGCTCCATGTCCGTGACTTCCTCCGGCCGCTCGTCGATCAACAGCATGATCACGTACGAATCGGGGTAGTTGCGAAGCACGGACTTGGCCATTTTCTGCAGCATGATCGTCTTGCCGGCACGCGGCGGGCTGACAATCAACCCGCGTTGCCCGAAGCCGATCGGCGTCATCATGTCGACGACCCGCGTGGAAAAGTCGCCGGCATCCGCCTCCATGACGATCCGCTTGTCGGGATGGATGGGGGTGAGATTGTCGAACGGCACCACCTGCGATGTTTTGTTCGGCTCCTGGAAGTTGATCGCCTCGACCCGCAGCAAGGCGAAATACCGCTCGTTCTCCTTCGGTGGCCGGATCTGCCCCGAGACCGTGGAACCGGTACGCAAACCAAACCGCCGAATCTGGCTCGGCGACACATAGATGTCGTCCGGACACGACAGATAGTGGTAGTCCGGACTGCGCAAGAACCCGAAGCCATCCGGGAGGATCTCCAGCGTTCCTTCGCCATACATCAACCCGTTCAGCTTCACCCGTTCCTTGAGAATATTGAAAATCAAGTCCTGCTTCTTCAGGCCCGAGATTTCCTTGACGTTCTCGCGCCGCGCGGCCTCGATCAACTCGGCCATCGACAACCGCTGCAGTTCCGCGAGGTGGCTTTCGGGGCCCTTCGCTCGCTCCAACGCTTCCTGCAGCTCGCCAACCGGCTTCCCGCGCCGATCCGCTTCCTCCGCCAACTCTTCCGCCAACGAGAGCGGTTCGCCTTCCGCTTCGATTTCCCGCAGCCGCGCTCGCACCGGATCGTCTCCCCGCCGCTCCTGCGGTCTCGCTGGAAAACGCTCCGCCCCGCTGCCGTTGACGCTGCCGTTGACATTTCCGTTTACGCTGCCGTTAACGCTTTCAACCGGCACGCGTGACGAGTGACCTGATTCGCCAACGGTCGAATCGCCCGAGGGGTTGTCCAGCGGCGAACCATCAGCGGCCTCCTCGTCGGAGCGCGAACCGGATCCGCCGGCGGGCGAACGCTGCGTGAAACGGCGGGCGAGCGCTCCGGGCTCGGAAGAACGGAGGGGACGATCGGATCCAAAACGAGGACGTCGAGAGGGCATAGCGGCGGCTCCTTTCTCGTTCTCCAGCGGCAAGGCGTCCACGATTCGACGCGGCTCCCGACCAGCGTCAAACTTCGTGATCGCCTGCCTCGGCCATCCAACCGCCTCTTCTCGCCGAACTGCTCTCCAGGACTTTCACCAACCCGCGAACGCGAACGCTAACAAGGACACGCGGGGCCCGAAACAGACGGCGGTGGACCGGCGTTTCTTGGCGACGCACAGCAACGTTAGGCCCGGTGCTCGGGACGGAGTGAGGACGGAGGCAAATCAGCTAAAGATCGCGCGGCAACAGACTGCGAGGGCGAAATGTAAGGAAGGAAAACGGAACTTCGGATACGTTCGAAAAGTCGGAAAAGGTGGTTACTGGGACGCGAAGGTCCCCGTGGCGGGAGGCGGACCGCTGCGATCAACAAATCGCTGCGGAATTTCGCCTTGTGTGAGCAACTACGGAATATCGGTCAACGATCGTTGAACCAACACCCCGGTTTGATCCGCTGCGTTGCCCTACTCCTCAACTCGGAATCGGCCCCACAGCGATCGAACCTGCCTAATAGTCTCCGCACTGGACCCCGAATTGTCTACGGTCCAACGGGAAACTTCTTTTTTTTTCTCGACTGGCCACTGCGCCGATTCCCGGGCCAGCCACTGCTCGACCGACCAGCCGCGGTTCAGCGCCCGCTGCCGACGCAGTTCCGCCGACGCATCGACGAACATCACTCCGTCGCACCCTCTGTCCCAGCCCGCTTCCAAGAGCAAGGCGGCATCCAGCAGCACCACGGAATCCGGGTCTGACGCCCGCACTTCGTCCAACCGATCGCGTAATCGTCGCTCGATCCAGGGATGGACAACGCTTTCCAAAAAGCCGAGTTCGTTCCTCGCTTCCACCGCTTGTTCTTCACTCGCGCCTGCCGCCGGAAACACCCGCCGCGCCACCGCCGCTCGATCCACTTCGCCGTCGTCCGCGAGAATCCGACTTCCCCAACGCTCGACCAACTGTCGCCGCACTGTGGGATCACGCAGCGCCTCGTGCCCTAATTGATCCGCCGCGATCACCACCGCCCCCAGCGCTGCGAACTGCTCGCACACCCAACTCTTGCCGCTCGCAATCCCGCCCACCACACCGATCACCTTCATCGTGGCCCTTTTCGAATGGCGTGCGACGGAACTGGAACACATGCCAATTGTCGTGCTCATCGCTGGCGCCAACGCGCGTTGGGACCGACGTTCGCCGGCACCGACACTCACTGGCTCCCCGCTTCAATGGATCCTAACGACGGCATCTTTTCACAATCCGCCCAGTTGGGCCCCGACTTCACATCGACCTTCAATGGCACTGTGAGGTTGCCGACGTCCACCATCCGCTCGGCGACGAACGCCGCCAACGCCTGGCGGTCTTGTGGCGCCACTTCGAACAGTAGTTCGTCATGGATTTGCAACAACAGTCGGGCGGCAAACGGCTGCTGGGGCAGATCTCGATGAATACGCAGCATCGCGAGCTTGAT
This sequence comes from Pirellulaceae bacterium, assembly GCA_044356875.1. GTDB lineage: Bacteria > Planctomycetota > Planctomycetia > Pirellulales > Pirellulaceae > CAIXSC01. Next base: position 7,776 of record JBIKVL010000093.1, read on the forward strand.
CAGGTCGGCGGCCGAACCTTGGATCACCGAATTGATCGCGATCCGCTCGGGGAGATTCCGCTGGCGGTTCGTTCCCCGCGTCGCGGCGTCGCGGACGCCGAGGATCGGCCGCCGACGCCCGAGAATCGTTGCGACGTACCCTTGCCGCAGCGCTTGGTCCAGCGTTGCTTCCAGGAACGCGGAAACGCCCGGATAGCGAGCGAAGTAAGCATCGATGAATCGAGCCGCCTCGTCCTGGACAATGCCCAGCGATTTCGCCAACCCAAAGGCGCTCTGGCCGTAAATGATGCCGAAATTGATCGCCTTCGCGGCGCGGCGCATGTCGGTGGTCACGGCTTCGAGCGGCACGCCGTACACTTCGCCCGCCACTTTGGCATGGATATCCTGATCGGCCGCGAACGCCTGCCGCAACGCCGCATCGCCGGAAAAGTGCGCTAACACCCGCAGTTCGATCTGCGAGTAGTCGGCCGCGAGCAGTTGCCAGCCTTCGGGTCCCGGAATGAAGGCGGAGCGGATCGCCCGCCCGGCCTCGCCGCGTACGGGAATGTTCTGCAGATTCGGCTCGGACGAACTCAACCGCCCCGTAGCGGCCACATCTTGCTTGAGCGACGTGTGGATACGCCCCGTCGCGGGGTTCACCATGGCGGGCAACGCGTCGAGATACGTTCCTTTTAATTTCGCGAGTTGGCGGTATTCGAGCACTTTGCGGGGCAGCGAGTGCAAGGGCGAAAGTTCGTCCAGCACTTCGGCGTCGGTGCTCTTCCCCGTCTTCGTGCGTTTCACCACCGGCAGTTTCAATTGCTCGAAGAGGATTTCCGCCAGTTGGGCTGGCGAGTCGATGTTGAAGGGTTGGCCAGCCAAGGCGTGGATCTCGGCGCGGAGCGATTCGAGTTCCCCGGCGCAGCGGGCGCTCTGCGATTCCAACCGGCCGACATCGATCCGAATGCCGTTGAACTCCATCTCCGCCAACACTTCCACCAATGGCAGTTCCACGTCGCGATAGAGCGACTCCAATTGCTCGGCGGCCAATCGCCGCTCCAAGATCCGCGCGATCCGCAGCGGCACATCCGCATCTTCGGACGCGTACGCCGAAATCCGTTCCAGGGGAACCTCGTCCATCCGCCGCTGCCGTTTGCCCGTGCCAATCAACTCCTCGATGCGGATCGTCGTGTGGTTGAGATAGCGGCGCGCCAATTCATCGAGGTTGTGGATTCGCGAGCCGGGTTCCAACAAGCCGTCCGCGACCAACGTATCGAAAGCGATTCCCCGCACTTGAACGCCGTAGCCTCGCAGCACCACGACGTCGTATTTCAGATTCTGGCCGAC
>JBIKVL010000094.1:0-2500 GCA_044356875.1 Pirellulaceae bacterium
CTTCGCCTTCTTCGCCGCTCTCCGTTTCGGCTCCCTCTCCGCCCTCCCGCTCGCCCGTGGCGTCAATGACTTCCTCGGCCTCAAACTCCCCGCCAGCTTCCATGGGCTCCAGGGTTGGTTCGTCCGATTCGCTGGCTTCGGCTTCGAGTCCAGTGCGTTCGCTCGACGATGCGTCGCGGGCGGCATCGCGGGTGCGGCGATCGCCCCGACGACGGCCGCGGCGCGGTCCACGCCCGCGTCGTTCGCGGGGCTCCCGCGGTTCGCCGTCGCCCACCGGCGACTCGCCGCCAACACCATCCTCCGAGGTTTCCGACGCGACGTCGCTCGACTCACCGGCTAAGCCGGCGCCAAGCGACGACGTGAACTCGCCTTCCGGACCCGGAATGGGAACTTCGCCAGCGTCTTCCATTTCACGCCGTCGCCGCCGTCGTCGTCGCCGGACGTCGGCGCGATCGCCATCCGCCGAGCCGCGAGGCTGTCGCCGCGGCTCCAAGCCGAACCGATCCTCGTCCGCCTTCACGGCGTCCGTTTCCGTTTTGAGCCGGTCTGAGGCCGATATCCCTACGGAATCCACGCTTTCGATCGGTAGGTCAGGCTGGGCGTGTTGGGCACCGGAGGCGGCTTGGGTGTCACCGCTGGGGCTGAAGGCATCGCTCACGCCGGTCTTGTCGCCTTCGGCAACAGCCGGCGTTGGCGCGAGCTCTCCACCGAACCCTCGCGCCGTCTGCGAGTCCCGGCTGTTGCGGCTTTCTGGCGTGCGGTCGCGACCGCCCCGGCCACCGCGTCCATCTCGGGGTTCGCGTTGTTCCCTTCCATCGCGTCCATCGCGTCCATCGCGGCGTCCACGTTCCCGGGAACCACGCGGGCCGCCGCCATCGGACGACTCGCGGTTCTTCGCCGGCGACCCAAAGGCGGAAGACGGAATCGGGGCTGGCGAAAGCGGCGCCGCGTCGGCGGTGCTGGCTGCGGTGCTGGCTGCGGTGCTAGTGGCGGTGCTGGCTGCGGTGCTGGGTGCGGCTTCGGAAGTCGCGAGCTCGCCCGTAGCCGCCTTGGCTTCGTCGACGGTTGCGGCTGTTGTGGCCGTTGCAGCCGGAGAGGGCTCGGCGGCCGCTTCTGGGGTAGGTTCGGGCTCTGGTTCCGGCTCGGGGACGGCGAGGCCGAGTTGCGAAGCAAGACTGAACCAGTGGCGGCGCCGGGGCGCGGGAGGCGGCGTCTTGGGCTTGGCTTTCGCGGTGGGCTTGGCCGGCGCCAGCGCCGAAATGACGTCGACGGCAGCAACCGATTCGCTGGCCTCGTGGGTCGGGGCACTCTCGGCCCCGCTCGCATCGACGGAATCTTCCGAAGGACTGCCGGAAACGCTCCCGGTCGGGGCCGTTGATTCGGCAGCGCTTGCGATCGGCGCGGCGGGGATCGGCGCGGGCGCGACCGGCGCGGGCATGGGAGCGACCGGCGCGGGAGCGGATGGAGGTGACGCGGCCGGCTGCGAGGCGGCGGATTTCACGCCGAGGAGGTCGGCGAGCAGAGACCAATTGGATTTTTTACCGGAATCCGTCATTCGATTGTACGCATCCTATTTGTCGTAAGTTCCGATTTCGGAAGGGGGAAGTATAACGCATGGCGGGATGGCTGGGAAGGAATTCCGCCCGCCTGTCAAGGCGCCTTCGGCGCCGTGCCGTCTTGGAGCACGTTTCCTTCGAGCCGCAATTCCCGGTTCTCCCCGTGTTGGCGGATAGCGACGGACGGCGGTCGTGGCGGAGCGTCGGTAGCGGCCGCGCGGTCGTCGCGGACCACGCAGTGGGAAACCACCGTGCGGCGGGTGTCGCGCAGCTCGATGCCCGCGTTGTCGCAATCCAGAATCGTGCAGCCCAGAAGGTGGACACGGTCGGTGTTGGCCAACGACAGGCCGGCGTCGGCATCGCGAACGTTGTGCAGATGCAGGCCTTGGATCGTCAGGTCGCGGCAGTCGCGGATGAGGACGCGATTGCTGGCCTCGGCAGTGTATCCGTACAGCGGATTGCGTTCGAGCACGTTGCCGCTGACGACGATGTGGTCGCAGTTGACAAGCCGCATGTTGGCGTCGTAGCCCTGCCACAGCGTGTTGCCCGTGATGGCGGCCCCACGCACGCCTTGCAGGTCAAGGTTGTAGCGGACGTCCGAGCAGACGTTGTTGGCGATCGTCAAATGGCCGCATTGGAAGCTCACAGGCTGGCCTCCGCGAGTCAGCGTCGCTCGGCCGAGAAAACGGATATTCGCCGAGTCGGGCGATTTCCCATCATGCTGGATCGTGCAGCCAGCGATCGCCACCTCGGCGACCGAACCGGCGCCGCAGTCAATGAGGATGTTGGCGGTCGGAGGCGTCTCGGGCGACATGTTGCCTTCGATATCGCAGCCGGAAACTTGCACGTTCCGCACGTCGCCGCCGCGGATCACGATGCCTCCTTCGCGGCAGTAACTGATATGGCAGGCGTCGATGTTCGATTGATGCAGATTGACCTGGTCG
>JBIKVL010000094.1:7500-9026 GCA_044356875.1 Pirellulaceae bacterium
CGCGAATGGGCCGGTCACTCCGCAGAGGAAAGACAGCAGGCCTAGATAGCCCGCTGCGATCGCCCACGGCGACACGCCGATCGGCACAACCATTCGCAAGGCGGGATCCGTCGCCGTCGGTGGATAGCCCGGCGGCGGGTAAGGATATGGACCGGGCTGCCCGGCATTCGGCGGCCGATCGCCAAACGGGTTTACGCCAGCGGGAGGCGAACCTTGCGGACCGTTCGCGGGATTCGGATTGGTCGGACCCGTCGGATAGCTCATGGCGGACTCCTTGTCGTCATCATGGAAATAGTGGCGGGCAGGTAGATGCGGCTTTGCCACTGTTCCGCCTCGGGCAATTCCGCAGGGTCAAAACGTTCGTCGCTCTCCACCACGAATCGGCTTTCGGGTGGCGCGGCGGCAAGCAGTCGCTGGATTAAGGAAAGCATGTCGTCGCGCCGCGTCTCATATAGCGAATAGGGTGGGCAGCAGAAGACAACCCATGGGAGCTGCCGCAGTTCGCTCAGCCGGTCTTGTTTCAAGCCGTCGGGGCCGGCGAGCAATCCGTCCACCAATCGCCGGATCCAGACGAACGTGTCGCCCGCTTCAACAACCACGCGGTCGCCAATTCCGAGGAACTCGGCATGCCGCTGGATCGCCTTCGCAGTGGGAAAGTGGCGTTCCAGTAGCAACGCGCGGGCGGCCCCTCGGCTGATCGCTTCAAATCCCAACACGCCCGTACCCGCGAACAGGTCGATCACCTGCCGCCCCTTGATGTCGTCGGCCAGCAGGTTGAACACCGCTTCGCGGATTCGATCCTTCATCGGGCGGATATGCGCGTCGCCGCCAAACGGAAGCACTCGCCCCCGCAATTGGCCGCCTATAATACGCACGCCGCCGGTCGCCGAGGCTGACTTCGAAGGCCCGGTCGTGGCGTGCGGCACGCTGTCGCTGCCCGCCTCGGGACGGAAGGCGTCGGGAATCGAACCGGGACGCTTGGGACGTTTCATCGAGCGAGCACCTTTCCGCGAAAGACGGCTATGATAAGCTCTGCCAACGCGGCGAGGTGGCACGGTCGTCCAGATTGTCCGGACGTTCGGCGAGCGGCGTTTGTCTATTCCTTCCAACAACCGTTCACAGGCAGTTCAACAGGAGTGGTTGCGATGAGCATGCGTCGGGATTGGGATCGGGGATCGTTGTGCTGGGCTGTGGCGTGCGTCGCGCTCCTGGGCATCGCTGCCGGGACTCGCCCCGCCCGCGCCCAGGATGCCAAGGACGCGGCCGCCAAGGACGCACCCGCGGCCGAAAAACCGGCCGAAAAACCTGCTGAAAAACCAGCTGAAAAACCAGCTGAAAAACCAGCTGAAAAACCAGCTGAAAAGCCAGCGGCGGATCAGGCAACCCCTGATAAACCGGCCCCCGATAAACCGGCCCCCGATAAACCGGCCCCTGAAGCGGCGGGCGATCCGGAGGCGGCCAAGAAGTTCGAAACGCTGCTCGTGGCTTGGAAAGCGGTTCTTAAAGAACTCCGCGAGGTGAAGATC
>JBIKVL010000095.1:0-9016 GCA_044356875.1 Pirellulaceae bacterium
GGCGGATGCGGCCCGAACCGAACGAAAACCGGCGGCTTGCGCCGGGCCGGCTAATGAACCGGCAGCTTGCGCCGGGCCGGCTAATGAATCGGCGCGCCCCCATCAGCCGAGCCGCGCCAGCGGCCGGTTCTAGGCAAATACGGCCCGAACCGAACGAAAACCGGCGGCTTGCGCCGGGCCGGCTAATGAACCGGCGGCTTGCGCCGGGCCGGCTAATGAACCGGCAGCTGGCGCCGGGCCGGCTAATGAACCGGCAGCTGGCACCGGGCCGGCTGATGAACCGGCGGCTGGCGCTGGGCCGGCTAATCAACCGGCGGCTTGCCCTGGGCCGGCTGATGGGCCGGCGGCATCACTCTTCGAGTTCTACGTTCCAGTAGGCTTCGCTGAGGAATTTCGTCCAGCTCTTCACGCGAACCGTGTGGCGGGCGTACAGCGGGCTCCAGGTGGGACGCACGGGCGACCGCGGCAACAACATGGAAGCCTCGCGCGGAGTGCGGTTCGCCTTCTTCTGGTTGCAGTCCAGACAGGCCAACACGCAGTTCTCCCAGGTGCTCGTTCCACCCCGCGACCGCGGCTGCACATGGTCGATCGTCAGCTCCTCCGTTCCCGGTCGAGCTCCACAGTACTGACAGGTGTACTGATCGCGGCGATACAGGTTCCGTCGGCTGAACGTCACCACATTCTTCGGCACTCGATCGTACGCAGCCAGCGTGATCACCTCCGGAACTCGCAACCGAAACGTCACCGACTGAATGTACGGCTCGTCGCCTTGCGGAATCAGACGCGACCAATCGGACCAGGAATACTGCCGATAGTCGACCGGATCGACCACCTGAGCCCGGTTCGCGACAACCAAGCCGATCGATCGAGCGACCGTGGCAACGCCCACTGGTTGCCAACTGCGATTGAGCACCAAAGTCGGACGGGAAAGCAATGCGGTCACAATATCCTCCTGGGAACTGCCCCCAAGACGCGCCGCGGTGCCCGCAGCGACGCTTAGGGCGCATTCAAAGTCCTCTGGCGGAACGACATAGCGTAGCGTGAAACCGCTGGCACCGACAACCAATTCACCGTGAATCCCAGATTAAGCTCACCTGCCCCGTCCCGAACCGCCCCGTCCCGAACCGCCCCGTCCCGAACCGCCCCGTCCCGAACCGCCCCGTCCCGAACCGCCCCGTCCCGAACCACCCCGTCCCGAACCACCCCGTCCCGAACCGCCCCGTCCCGAACCGCCCCGTCGCGGGTCGCCGGGACGCCGGGACCGGTTCGGTGACGGTTCGTCGAATGCGGAAGCGTCAAAGGTGGGCAAGGGCAGTTCGGCGATCCACTGGCGCGAGCGGGCCTCGTCCACATCCGCGCGGGCAATGCCGGAGCCGCGAAAAATCCGCAGTCCTTGGCGGCGCGCGATGATTTCGCGTCGAGTTCGGCCGAGCGGATCGTCGGGCCAGGGGCCCTCCCGGGTGGTGAATTCGAACCAGTTTGCCGCGATTCCAAGGAGGTAACGCCAATAGCCCGGGTTATCCGTCTGCACCACCCAACGACCGCCCGGCGCCAAGCTGCGATGCACTAGCGCGAGGAATTCGGGCGTGACCAGGCGGCGATAGGCCCGCTGCACGTCCCGAAATGGTTGCGGATGGTACAGGTGAATTTCCGCGATCGAGTGCTCCGGGACATACTGTTCCAGGAAATCGAACGCGCCACTCACCGCGAATCGGACATGGTGAAGGCCGCGCTGGTTCGCCCGACGCGTCGCGTAGCGGATGACCATCGGCAGAATATCGAGTCCCAGAAAATTTCGTTCCGGGCGCCGCAACGCTTCGGCGACGACGAATCGCCCGTTGCCGCAGCCGAGGTCGAGCACCACAGGGGCCTGGCGACCGAAGAGCGCCTCCCAGTCGAGAGGGCCCGGCGGCGGCAATTGCTTGACCGCCGTCCGCGCCCACTGTTCGGGCGGCAGGATCACTCCGGCGATCGGCACCCCGAGTTCGGTTTCCACTTCGCCCGGCATCAACCCCGAGGCACGATCCGCATTTCCCACGATAGTCGCTCGCTTTCCTCCGCCCTAAGGCGACTCATGACTGATCGCCGCGAACTGGTCGAGCCGATGGAGCGCGGCGCCCGAATCGATGGCGTCGGCGGCCGCCGACGCGCATTCCGCCAGCGACTCGCGGAACCCCGCCACCCAGAGGCCGGCGGCCGCGTTCAACACCACCAAGTCGCGAGCCGGTCCTGGTTCGCCCCGCAACACGCGCTGAATCAACGCCGCGCTCGCCTCCGGGCCGTCCACGCGAACGGCTTCGAGCGTCGGCACAGGCCGCAAACCGAAGTCGGCCGGCGACCACTCGACCGCCGTGGTCGACTCGGCCGTCACCAACCATACATTCGTCGGCCCCGTCAGCGTGACTTCGTCCAAGCCGTCGCTGCCGGAGACGACCGCCGCGCGTCGCGGCGCGAGCAGCCGCAACGCCGCCGCCATCGTGCCATGCAGTTCGCGCCGGCCGACTCCCAACAGTTGAAATGGCGCGCTGGCCGGATTGCAGAGCGGCCCGAGCAGATTGAAGATCGTCGGCACGCCCAGCCGGCGCCGCACGGCCCCGACCCGCTGCATCGCGGGGTGAAACAGCGGCGCGAAGCAAAAGCCGATCCCCGCTTTCGTTAAACAGCGTTCCACGACCGGCAGCGGAGCATCGATCTTCACCCCCAGCGCCGCCAGGACATCGGCCGACCCCGATTTGCTCGTGATGCTCCGATTGCCATGCTTGGCGACCGGCACGCCACAGGCCGCGATCGCCAACGCCGCCGCCGTGCTGATGTTGAAGGTTCCCGAGGCGTCGCCGCCGGTTCCGCAGGTGTCCAGCGCCCCGGCCGGCGGCGAATGAATTCGCGTCATGTGCCGCCGCATCGCGAGGGCCGCTCCGGCGATTTCCTCCACCGCCTCGCCCTTCGCTCGCAGGGCCAGCAGGAACCGCCCCATCTCATCGTCGGGCACCTCGCCCCGCATACAGAGGTCGATGGCCGCCGTCATCTCGTCCCGCGTGAGGGACTGGCCGGCTTCGACACGCGTGAAGAACTCGTAAAAAGCCATGGCGATTGGCGGCTCCGGGCTGGCCTGGAAGGAATCGACCGGCGACAATGGCCGCGTGCGATCCGCCGCCGCGCCGCCGCCTCATCCAGCCCTTTTCGGGACCAAGGTGGACGCGATCCGCAGCCGACGGACGATTCCTGACCGCCCTACGGTAACTGAAAACTAGACGCGAAAACATGGCCAGGAAGGTGATCATCGACGCCGATCCGGGAATCGACGACGCTGTGGCGTTGACGCTCGCCCTTTTCGACCCTGCGCTGGAAGTGGTCGCGATCACCGCGACGGCTGGCGTGGTCAACGCGGAACAGGCCAGCGCCAATGTCCAGGCGGTGATCGAAGCGCTCGATCCGCCCCGCTATCCCCGGGTCGGGATGGCGACCGCGCCCGACAGCTCGCCCGGGATCGACGGCCGGTTGCTGCATGGCGAAGACGGACTCGGCAACGCCACCCTTCAGGTCTCGCGGCTGCAACGCCAGTACCCTTCCGAGAAACGGATCATCGACGAAGTGCGGGCCGCGCCTGATCAAGTCACCGTGCTCTGCCTCGGGCCGCTGACGAACGTCGCCCGCGCATTGCAACGCGATCCGGGCGTCATCAAGCAGATCGGCCGCTTGGTGATCCTCGGCGGCAGCGTCGCCGTCGGCGGCGACGCCACGGCCGCCGCCGAATTCAACGCCTACTGCGACCCGGAAAGCGCTCGACAGGTCTACCTCGCACCGATCACCAAAACCGTCGTGCCGCTCGATGTGACCCGCCAGCTCACGTTCAACCTCGGCTTCCTCAACAGCTTGCCCAGCGAAGTCAGCCGCGCCGGCCGGTTCCTGCGGAAAATCCTCCCGAGCGCGTTTCGCGCCTTCCGCCAGCATCTCGGCCAGGAAACGATCCCGCTGCCCGGCGTCGTCGCTTGGCTCGCCCTGACCCACCCCGAACTGTTCGTCATGCGCGACATGGCGGGCGATGTCGAAACCCGCGGCGAACTGACGCTCGGCGCGACCGTCTTCGATCGCAGACGGTCCGTCGCCGCCACCGCCAACCTGGAAGTCGCGATGGAAGTCCAAGCCCGCGAGTCCCACGCGGTCATCGAACAGGCCCTGACGCTCGCCGAACAGGCCACCTGACCCGCGTCCGATTCCGCCATTCCATTCCGCCATTCCATTCCGCCATTCCGTGCTCGGGCACGATTGGGGTGCCAGACACCCGCGAAAGATCCTCGAAGGTCCAGTCTCCATGCCCTGCTCGTCAGCACCATCGCCGCCCGCGCCCGCCCCGCGAAGACCACCGGCGCTAGGCTCAACACGGTGGCTCGCGCGAGTGACCGCGTTCGCCGCGGTGATCGCCACGGCGGGTGCTGGCATCGAGCGGCGCGATGTCGTTTCGTATGGCCTCCTTGGGGTTGGACTCGACGAAGCACAAGCGGCTGACTCACCCACTCCCGCAGCGTCCACTCCCGCAGCGTCCACTCTCACAGCGTCCAATCCCGCAGCGTCCACGGGTGTGGCGATCGAGCGGCTGACGATGGGACTGGGGAATCTCTACAAACCCGGTTGTTGGACGCCCATACGGGTCGAACTGCGCGGGCCCGCGAACTCGACAGCGCCGCCAGTGGAATTGGAACTGGAACTGGACGACAGCGACGGCGTGCCGGTGCGCTACCGCCTGGCGGGCGAACGGCCGCTGGCGTTTGGCGGCGATGGCTTGGCGACGACGACACTCTATGGCCGTTTTGGCCGCATGACCGGCGAGGTACGCGTGCGTCTGCGGGCGGCAGGTCGGCTGCTCGCGGAGCGCATCGAGCGATCCAGCGACTTGGCCCGTTGTCTGCCCTCCCACGAGCGTTTGATCGTGGAATGGGGACGCTCTTGGAACGCGACCGATGCCATGCGGGCCGTGGAGAAGGACTCCGAGCCGTTCAGCGTCGCGCGGGTCGAGGACTCGCGGGAACTGCCGGACGAATGGTTTGGTTGGGAAGCGGTGGACACGCTGCTCATGTCGACCAGCGACGCTACGGCGGTCGCGCAGTGTCCACCCGAATCGCTCGCCGCGCTCGATCGCTGGCTGCGGCTCGGCGGCCACCTCATCTGGTGCGTGGGGCGTCGAGGGGATTCCGTCTTCGCGGCCGACAGTCCGCTTGCTGGCTGGTGTCCCGGCCGCTTTGTCGAAATCGGATCGCTGCGGCGGGCGTCGGCGCTGGAGAGTTACGCCGGGGCGTCCCAGCGGTTGGAACTGGAAGGGCCCGATCGCCGTGCCGGCTCGCTGCCGATGACGATGCTCGCCGACGTCCTGGGCCGAGTGGAAGCCTTCGAGTCCGCTGGTTCGGCGAGCGACCGGCCGTTGATCGTGCGGTATCCGCTCGGCTTCGGCGAAGCCACCTTGGTCACGATCGACATGGACGAACCGCCGCTGTCCAACTGGGCGGGCCGCGGCAGCGTGCTCGCCCGCATCAACCAGCGTGGCCGCGAACGTGTGATGGAAGCCGCCAAAGAACAAGGCACGGGCCAAGTCACGCATCTGGGCTTCGACGATCTTTCGGGCCAGTTGCGCGGCGCCATGGACCAATACGCGGGCGCGACCCGCGTCGCGTTCTCATGGATCGCGGCGATCCTGGTGCTTTACATCGCGCTCATCGGACCGGGCGACTACTTCCTGCTCAGGTTTCTCGGCCGACCGCACTGGACGTGGTTTACCTTGCCGATCGCGATTGCGGCGTTCGTGGGGCTGGCGTATTCGCTCTCGAACAGTTGGCAGGAACGCCGCGTCCGCATCAACCAGGTGCAGGTGGTCGACATCGACACCGAGAGCGGACTGCGCCGCGGCGCTGATTGGTTCAACATCCACAGCCCACGCAGCGGCCGCTATTCCTTCTCGCTCGAAAACCGCTCGGCGGACGCTGCGGACAACGCCACCGAAGTGCCATCCGCGCCGTCCGCGCCCTTGGCGCCGCCCGCCTTGCCAGCATCGCCCGCACCAGGCGCAACGCCCGCGTTGCTCGCGTGGCACGGCTTGCCGGGAAAGGGATTGGGAGGCATGGAGGCGACCGCGATCGCGTCGGGCACGGCGGACGACGCCTATGAAATCCTCGTCGCGCCCGCCGCCAGCGGCCGGATCGACGGACTGCCGATCGCGGTGGGCGGCACCCGCAGCCTCGCCGCTCGCTGGTGGAGCGAGTGGCCCGAAAAACGCTCGGAGAAGCCGTCGCTCCAGTCTTCGAGCCGTCTGTTCGCGGTGTCGCTGGACGAGATGCTGCAAGGCGAATGCGTGAATCCGTTGGACGTGGCGCTCACCGAATGGTTCTTAGTGTTTAATAACCGTTTGTACCGCGGCGACCGTCGGCTCGAACCGGGCGAGACCGTGTCGCTCGCCGACTTTTCAACCACTCGGTATTTGGACTGGCATTTGACGCGTCGGCGAGTGAATTCCGACAACAAAGATATGACGACGCCGTGGGATCAAGCCGACCAGGATATCGCGCGGATCGCCGAGATGATGATGTTCCACGATGCGGCGGGCGGCCGCGGCTATTCGCGGCTGAAGCATCGCCATCAAGCGTTCATCGACTTGAGCGGCCATTTGCGTTCGGGCCGGGCGATCTTGCTGGGGCGAAGCGACCGGCCGGCGGCGGCGTGGACTGTCAATGGCCAGGCGATGGATGAACAGTTGGAAACCCGGTTGACGTTTTATCGCGTGGTGTTTCCGGTCGCGATCCGCAAACCGACGGCGGCTGGCATGCGGCCGGGACCACCTCCGAATTGAACTGGCATGGAGTCTCGGCGGCATACGCCGAGCCTCCCTAAGAAACGCGCGGCGCTCACCGCAAGGCGGATGGCATGATCAAGACGGTCGATCTGACAAAGAAGTACGGCGAGATGTTCGCCATCCATTCGATCAACCTCGATCTCGCGGCGGGAGATCTGTTCGGGTTCATCGGTCCCAACGGCGCTGGCAAAACGACGACGATGCGGATCCTCGCCACGTTGCTCGACCCCACGTGGGGCGAAGCCTATGTCTGCGGCCAGTCGATTTACACGCAGCCCAAGGAGATCCGGCGGCTGATCGGTTACATGCCCGATTTCTTCGGCGTGTATGACGACATGAAGGTGATCGAATACCTCGAATTCTTCGCGGCCGCGTATCGGATCCGCGGGCCGCAGCGCCGCAAGGTCTGCGACGAAAAGCTGGAGCTGGTCGACCTGGATTTCAAACGCGACGCGTACGCCAACACGCTCTCCCGCGGCCAAACCCAGCGGCTTGGCTTGGCCCGAGTGCTGCTGCACGACCCGCAAGTCCTATTGCTGGACGAGCCGCTCAGCGGTCTCGACCCGCGGGCCCGGATCGAGATGCGGGCCGTGCTCAGACGGCTCGGCCAACAAGGCAAGACGATCATGGTGTCGAGCCACATCCTGCCCGAACTGGCGGATATTTGTAACAAGGTCGGCATCATCGATCGCGGCGTGATGAGCGTGAACGCATCGGTGGCCGAGGTGATGCGGCAAGTGCGCCAACGGGTGGTGCTGCACATCGAATGTGCGGCCGGCCAAGACACGGCCGCGAAACTGTTGGAGCAGCATCCTTCGGTCGAACGGGTCGCGGCGGAACAGAGCCGGCTGGCGGTCACACTGCGTCCGGACGTCGAGGACTACAGCGATCTACCGACGTTGCTCGTGGGCGCCGGCTGCAAACTGCGGCTCTTCCGCGAAGAGGAATTCAACCTCGAAAACGCCTTCATGGCGCTCACCAAAGGCCTCGGTTCGAAGATCTAAGATCCGAGATCGGCATTCGGAATCGACCGCGCCGGTCCGCCGTCGCCCGTCCTCGATGCGCCTGCCCTCGATGCGCCCGATCGATGCCCAAGGGCCGGTTTTCGCGGCCCGAGCCGCTCTAGCGGCTAAAAAACTTCCCCTATTTGCCTTGCGTCGACGGTCCGCCGTTGCTTCTAATCACCAGTCTTGTTAGGGGAAAGACCGGCACGGGACACTGTCGCCGTTCCGTCCACCGTCACATCAAGAACGACCCAAGGAACGGTACGCATGAGCCACCGGACCCTTCTCCCGATTCGCGCGTCGCTGACCGATGTTTTGCTGGTCGGTGCGGCGCTGGCCTGTGGATCTGTTGTCGGTTGTGGCGGCGGGCCCCCGCCTGCGGTCGAAACGAACCGCGCCGAGGTGAACTTGCAGCGGATCGGCGCTGCGTACGCCGCCGTCGCCGCTCGCGGACGTCCGCCGCGCCGCGCCGCCGATTTGGCCCGCGACCTCCAGGCCGGCCCTGACCAAACCAACCCCAGTGACCTGCTGCGGTCGCCCAATGACAACCAAGAGTACGTGATTGTTTGGGGAGTCGATTTCCGCGCGCTGGCGATGCAGCGCGGCGGGAACGTCGACGTTGTCTTGGCGTATGAACGCACTGGAAAAGACGGTAAACGCCTGGTGCTCAAGCCGCCCGCGTTGGTCTCGTTGATGACCGAAGAGGAATTCCGCGCCGCCGCGTTTCCACCCGGACACACGCCGGCCCGCTGATGGGGGGAAGATATCGCGCGGTGGATTTGGAGATACAACCACCGATGACACGGATGTCACGGACGGATAGTCCATAAGGTACGGCACAATACGGTCACTGGTCATTTGCAATGGTTCACTGGTCATTGGTCGATAGTCGTTGGTAATTTTGTCATTTTCTCATCGGTTTCTTATCTCGTCGTTTTTTTATGGAGCTTCATGAGCCATGTCGACTCTTCGGACTGCGAGGCGGGGGTTTACCCTCGTCGAATTGCTGGTGGTGATCGCCATCATTGGCGTCTTGGTTGCGTTGCTGTTGCCGGCGGTGCAGGCCGCGCGGGAGGCGGCTCGCCGCACCCACTGTTCGAATAACCTCAAGCAGATGGGGTTGGCGTTCCAAAACCACCACGACGTTTACGGGACCTTTCCCTCGGGTGGGCTC
>JBIKVL010000096.1:0-8991 GCA_044356875.1 Pirellulaceae bacterium
GTCCCGCAGCGATTCAGCCGCCGATGTCGCGTCCCGTGGCGGGCAGCCCGATCGATTTGGAAATGCTCATTGGCCGACAGGCGCTCGGGTGGCTGGCGGTGGTGGTGCTGCTGTTCGCGACCGGCTTTTTCCTGAAGTACGCCTATGAGAACCAATGGGTGGGGCCGCTCGGGCGGGTCTCGCTGGGCATCTTTGGCGGTTCGGCCTTGGTGCTCGCGGGTTGGCGCTACCATCGCCGCGGCTGGCGTTTGTTCTCGCAGATGTTGACCAGCGGCGGTGTGGTGGTGTTGTATCTGTCGACCTACAGCGCCTTCGGCTTTTACCAACTGATTCCGCAGCAGGCGGCCGGCCTGTTTCTGGCGTTGCTGGCCGCCCAGTGCGCGTTGCTGGCCGTGCGTTACGACTCGCCCGCGATCGGCTTAATGGCGGTGATTGGCGGCCTGTTGACGCCGTTGCTCATGGCTTCGGAACGGGATCAATACGTTTCCCTGTTCCTTTACCTGGGAGTGGTGACGGCCGGGTCGCTGGCTTTAGTCGCGGCGCGCTCGTGGCCGGCGATCGGAACCGTCTGCTTGCTGGGCACGCAGTTCGTCTTTTGGCTGTGGGAAGCGGCGAACTACCATCCGGAGAAGCGGTGGTGGGCGATCGGCTTCCAAACGGTTCTCTTCCTGCTGCATGCGGCGCAATCGTATGTGGCCGCGACATCGCGGCGCCGCGGGCCGACATGGGAGGATGTCGTTCGCGTGTCGTTGAATGCCGGCGCGGCGTTCCTCGCCGTGCGGTGGCTGCTGGACGACGAATTCTCGCTCTGGCATGGCGCCGTCGCGATGCTCTTCGCGGCCTTCCATGCGGTGTTCGCGCGCGCGGTTTATTCCCGCCAGAACGCGGCTCGGCGTACCGTGCTGGTGGCGATCGGCATCTCGTCGGGGTTCATCGCCCTCGCGTTGCCGCTGCAGGCGTCGACGTCTTGGGCGGCGCTCGGATGGGCGGCTCAGGCAAGCGTGCTGTGGTGGTTGGGCATTCGAGTCGATCAGCGGCCGTTGCGGGTGTTCGCGGCGATTCTGGCGGTGATGGCGGGCGGACGGATCGCCACGTTCGATATTCCGTCGCTGGCGATGCTGCGGGCCGACGGCCAGCCGCTGCTGCCGTTCCTGAACCTCGACGCCGCTCCCGTCATGGCGACGATCGCCTGTCTTCTTGCCGGTTTGCTAGTGGCGCACAAACGCGTCACCCGCGTCATGGAACCCGAGCGGACCTTGGCGGGCATCGGCTTCGTGCTCTGTTTGCTGGCGATCTGGATGGCCGTGTCGTTCGATCTCTACGGTTGGTTCCGGCCGGGGATGGTTGTCGCGTCGGTGTCGGCGACCGATCTGCCGCTGGAACCAGGACATTGGCAGCGGCTTGCCGGAATGACGATCTCTTCGTGGTGGACGGTTTACGCGTCGTTGCTGTTGGCGATCGGCTTCTCGGTCCGAGTGGGCCTCATTCGTTGGACGGCCCTGGCGATCTTCGCCGCGACGATCGCGAAGGTGTTCCTCTACGACATGGCCGACCTCGACCAGATCTATCGCATCGTCGCCTTCTTCGTGCTGGCGGTGTTCCTCGGTATCGCCGCGTGGGCCTATCAACGCATCGGACTCAAACAGTCGAATGTCTCGCCGGAGGGTTCGCCATGGCCATAATCCGTTGCTCACCCGCGCTGCTCGCGGGAATCCTGGCGGCGTGCCTCGGAAACGCCGCGGTTTCAGCCGATAGCAAGATGCGGCGCTGGGAGTTCTTCCAGGACGTGCGTCCACCGGCGGAAGCGGCGCCCGGCAAGGGCCTCGAGCTGCGGTCCGCGCGGCTGCCGCAAGAGGTGTTCGCGGCCGCGCGGCTTGACTTGGCCGATCTGCGGTTGGTCGACAATCGCGGCGAGGAGGTTCCCTATCAGCTGCGAATCATGCGCGGGGAATCCAGCGAAGTCACGGTGGAAGCGCGGCGGTTCAACGAATCGCTCGTCGAGGGGAAGATCTTCGAGGTCGCGCTCGACTTGGGCGAGTCCCCGCGCGAACACAACGAGTTGGAGATCGCCACCGATGGCGAGGCGTTTCGCCGACGCGTGCAGCTCGAAGGGAGCGACGACGGCAAGACATGGCGGTTCCTCGCCGAACGCCACCTCGTTCGTTACCCCAATGACCGCGTCTCTTCCCAGCCGCTCGACAATCGCCGCGTGCCGTATCCCCTGAGCCGTTTCCGCTACCTCCGGATGCGAATCCACCCGGATCCGCTGGTGGACGGTCCACGGGCCAGCACGCCAGCCGCGAGTGCGTCCGGGACTGCCGCTGACAGCACGGCCGGTGGCACTGCGGCCGGTGGCGCCGCGCAGGAAGGAAACGCAGCGGTTGGAAACACCGTTGGAGCGGCTCCCAAGCTTTCCTTCGTGATTCAAACGATCACCGTCAAAGCCCGATTCGAGATTCCGGAAGAGCTTGTTTCCTGGAATGTGCGGCAGGAGCCGCGCGAGCCGGTGCGGGCGCGAAACACGGCCAGCTCGGCCTGGGTGCTTGACCTCTTGTCCCAAAAACTGCCGGTCGATCGCCTGCGAGTGACGCTTGCGGACACCGAGTTGGCCCGCGACTACATCGTGGAAACGGCGGGGCCGCTGAAGAGCGATGTTGGCTTCTCCGAGGCCGGCAGCGGGACCTTGTCGCGGCGGTTGGGAGAACCGGTCGAGCCGCTGGTGGCTGTCTTTGGCGAACGCCAAGCGGCGCGGGTTCGCCTGGTGACTCTGGACTTCGCCAACCGACCGCCGGAGATCGAGAGCATCGAAGCGCTGGCGCCGGCGCGGGACCTGGTGTTTCCGGCCAGCGCCCTGGAACGCGGGCCGCTGCGACTGTACTTCGGCAATCCCAAGGCCGAAGCGCCCAACTACGATTTCGCGCGCAACCTCCCCGCGCAGCTCGCCGTAAAGCCGGCGGTCTGCGAGTTATCATCGAGGAATGGGAATCCCAGCTACGAGCCGGAACCGCAACCACTCACCGAACGCGCGCCGTGGCTGATTTATGGCGTGTTGGGCGTTTCGAGTCTCGCGGTGGCGGTGGTGCTCGCCGATATCGGCCGCAAGGCGATCGCCGCCCATGACGCGGCGAGCGCCGCGAGCGGCGCCACTGTAAAGCCGTAAGCGGCCCATCCCTACTGACCCGCCGGTCCCGGAAACGAGCGGCACCGGAACGCACCCGAGCGAGAGGAATTCCAGCGACGATGTTCAGCCAAGCACGGACGTGGTGGGTGATCCTGCGGATCTGTCTGGAAGAGCGGCTGGTGTATCGAGGCGATTTCGCGCTCGGAACGCTGATGCGGTTCCTGCCGATCGTGACCCAGGTGTACTTGTGGTTCGCGGTTTTCGCCGCGCGTGGACAGCAACCGCTGGAAGGCTACGACTACCGCCAGTTCGTGGCGTACTATTTGTTGACGATGGTGAGCCGGGCGTTTAGCAGCATGCCGGGGCTAGCGTCGGGAATTGCGCGGCAAGTCCGCGAAGGCGAGATCAAAAAGTACCTGATCCAGCCGGTCGACATGCTGTCGTTCCTGTTGCTCAGCCGGGTCGCCCACAAGCTGGCTTATTACTCGGTGGCGATCGGTCCGTTCGCGCTCGTGTTCTTTTTGTGCCGCGACTATTTCACGGCGTTGCCGGCCGGGGCGGCGACGAGCGACTGGACGACGGCGGTCGGGTTCGCCGCCTCGCTCGTCCTCGGATTCCTGCTTGGCTTCTTCCTTGAAGCGTCGCTGGGCTTGGTCGGCTTCTGGGTGTTGGAAGTCAGCTCGCTGTTGTTCGTCTACATGCTGTTCAACTTCTTTCTCTCCGGCCACATGTTTCCGCTCGATATGTTGCCCCAGCCTTGGCGGACGATGGTCGAGCTGTCGCCGCTGCAGTATCTCGCCTATTTTCCGGCGGCCGTTTTCCTGGGAAAGGTAAGCGGCGCCGATCTCGCCTGGGCCTTGGCGGTGGAGACCGGCTGGCTGGTGTTTTTCGTGTTTCTCGCGCGGGCGATGTACGCGAGCGGCGTGCGGCGCTACAGCGGTTTCGGCGGTTGAGCGTCGCTGCCTAGGCGTACTTTCGATGGAAGGTCGCAAGGCCGGCGATCCACTGCGCGGTGGTGATCAAGAGGTACGCGCGGTGCCACTGGTAGAATCGAGCCGCTTCGACCGGCATGTCGGTGGCCGGATCGATCTGGCCGCTTAATTGTCGATGTAGCACGGCCAGCACGGCTGTCGTCGTCAACAGAAAGCAGGCGGACAAGAGCGGTCCGCGGCGGCGGCCCGCGGGATTGTTCCAGGCAACGAACGCCAGCCCGATCGCCGCGAGCACCGCTAGGCCATGCAGCCACTGCGTGGCGTCGCGCGTCACCATTCCCTGCTCGGCGGCGCCGAAGCGAGCGGTTCCGAGCGGCACGACGACGCCGGCATAAAAAGTCAATCCGCCCCACCACGCCGCCAATGCCGCCCGAGTGGCTGTTCGCGCCACGCTTCGCGCCGCCGTGCGCGCTGCGCTTCGCGCCGCGTTTCGCGCCGCCGTGCGCGTCCATCGCTGTATCATGGCGTGACACCTCGACTCCAGGAGCCTCCCATCGTGCCGCTCGATATGCCCATCGGTCGCCGTCTCCGCTTGCGTTTTTCCCAACCGCTTCGTCGCTCGATTCCCGCCAAGCTTCGAGGCCTGCCGTCGCTCCGCGCGGCTTGTTTTCTCGCGGCGATCTTCCTCGCTGCCAGCGTGGGTTCCGCGGCGGTCTCATCCGCCCAGGAAGCGACCGGCGAGCCGACCCCAGCACCGCCGCCGCGGTTCGACCTTGTGATTCGGAACGCGCGGATTATCGATGGAACCGGGAACCCTTGGCAACGCGGCGCGGTTGGGGTTCGCGGCGACCGGATCGTGGCGGTGGGTTACTTGGGAGACGCGCGGGGCGTCCGGGAGATCGACGCCGCCGACCGCTATGTCGCGCCGGGGTTCATCGACATTCATTCGCATTCGGACTTGTTGTTGTTCGAGGATGGGGCGGCGGCGAGCAAGGTGCGGCAGGGCGTGACCACGGAGATCCTGGGCGAGGGCAGTTCCCCGGGGCCGTCACAAGGCAAGCGACCGCCCGGCTCGGCCGTGTCGCGGGGCGAGACCGTCTCGTGGACCACGCTCGGCGGCTACTTCGACGCCGTCGAACGCTCTGGCATCGCGGTGAATGTCGGTTCGTACGTCGGGCTCGATTCCGTTTGGCGCTGTGTCATGGGCGAATCGCATCGCCGCCCGACGGCCGCCGAGTTCGACGGGATGAAGCGGCTGATTGACGAAGCGATGCGCGACGGCGCGCTCGGCCTTTCCACGATGCTCGCCATGCCGCCCGGATCGCTGGCCACAACCGACGATCTGGTCGAACTGGCGCGGGTGGCGGCGAAACGCGGCGGTATCTATTCGACCCACAACCGCAATGAGGGCGGCGGCGTGTTCGACGCGGTTCGTGAGGCGATCGAGATAGGCGAACGGGCGGGCATTCGGGTCGACGTCATCCATCTGAAGATCGCCGACCAACAGTATTGGGGGCGGATGGACGAACTGGCGGGTATGATCCAGCAGGCGCGGGAACGCGGCGTCGACGTGCAGGCCAACGTCTATCCGTATACTCGCGGCAACAACGATTTGGCGAGCATCATCCCGCCGTGGGCCCACGAGGGCGGCAAGGAAAAGCTGCTCGCCAACCTCCGCGATCCGGCCCTCCGCGAGCGTCTGAAACGCGACATCCGCCAGGGCTTGCCCGGTTGGTACAACCATTTCACGGCGATCGGCGGCGATTGGTCGCGGATGCTCGTCAGCGGCCGCGGCACTTACCAGGGCCTGACGATGGACCGGGTGTTGAGCCTCAGGACAGCGGGCCGTGTGGGCCGCGTGGACGATCTCGACGAGCTATTCGCGCTGCTGGTGGATCAAGGCGGCTCGGTCCCCACCGTGTACGCGCATCACACGGAAGAGGACATGCGGAAGGCGATGGCGCAGCCGTGGTGCTCGATCGGCTCGGACGGTTCCGCGTTGGCGATCGAAGGACCGCTCCGCCGCGGCAATCCGCATCCGCGGAGCTTCGGCACGTTCCCGCGCGTGCTTGGGGTGTACGCTCGCCGCGAGAAGGTGTTGAGCTTGGAAGAGGCGGTCCGCAAGATGACTTCGCTGAACGCCCAAAAAGTGAATCTCGCCGACCGTGGCGCGATCGCCGTCGGACGGTTCGCCGATCTCGTGGTGTTCGACGCGGCGACGGTGATCGACCGGGCTACGTACAGCGAGCCGTTCCAGTACTCGGAGGGCGTCTCGCACGTGGTGGTGAACGGCCAAGTGGTTCTCGACGATGGCCGCTTGACCGATGCGCGTCCGGGGCGCGCCGTGCGGGGCGCGGCCGCCAATTGACGCCGCGCCAGGCAACTGTTAAGACTCGCCCGCCCGCGACCTCGGCGGCGGCGCTCGGTCGTTGCAGCGGCTGTTCGTCGCGGCGCCTGTTCGTCGCGGCGTTGCGATCCGTGATCCGAACAGGAGGTTGAAAGGATGCTGCGTAGCACGGCGAGTTTGGCGTCGGCCTTACTGATGTTTGGTTTGGTGTTTTTTCCAGGAGTGACAGGCGTGAGCCAAGAGACGAAGGAAGTTCCTTTTCCGACGCTGCCGAAAGGCGCGGGCAAGATCGACGCGGATGCCCCGAAAGGGTTTATGTTGACCGCGACGGGACTGCAGTATCGAGTGCTGCGGGCGGGAACGGGAAAGAAGCCGACGGCCGCCCAAAAGGTGAAGGTCCACTACCACGGTTGGCTCGACAACGGCAAGGTGTTCGACAGCTCGTATGAGCGTGGCGAGACGATCGAGTTCGGTCTGAATCAAGTGATCAAGGGCTGGACCGAGGGGATGCAGTTGGTCGGCGAAGGCGGCATGATCGAGCTCGTCATTCCCGCGCGGCTCGGCTACGGCGACCGCGGCGCGGGGAACGTAATCCCTGGCGGCGCGACCCTGCACTTCCTGGTGGAATTGCTCGGCGTGAAATGATCCGGTCCGCGAACCGAGGAAACCGGTCGGCGGTCACCAAGCTCCGACCACGATATGCAGATCGTGGACCACTTCGTCCGGTGTAACGCCGAGCGGCGTGGCCACGGGCTGCTCGGCCAGCGCCAGATATCCCCGGCGACGATCAAACGGCTGGCCCGCGAGCACTGTCCGTCGATGCTGGTCCAGCAGCGAAGTTTGGAAACTTCCCGACGTGGTGGTCCGGACCCAGCGCATCCAGCGGTTGGCACGGGTAGTGTCCCAACCGCTCGTGGCGGGCGGCAGTTTGGGGAGCGCGTCGCGCCACTGCTTGCGGATTTGCTCCCAAGCGAGTTCATCGAGCTTCACTTCGCCGTTCGATGCCAAACCTCGCGCGAAATAGTGCCGGCCCTGCTCGTCGCACACCACTAAGGCATGGAGGCCCACCCCGAGCTCGTTGCGAACGCGGCACGTCCCCGACCCGTCCGCGGCCATCTGGATTCGCAGTCCGAGCGACGACGGTTGCGGGGCGACCACCAACCATTCGGTCATGGTCCGCGGCGGCATGTAGCCCGACTTGTAGACTTGGCGATCCGACCAGGCCACTTCATGGGTCGGCCGTCGTTGGGGATCTTCGAGTTCGCTGCGGCGCTCGATCGGATGCACCAGCGCGTCGGCCGGAAACTGAAGACCGCCGCTGGGCGCGATCCCGGCGAAATAGGTTTGGCGGGACATCGAACTGGCGACTTCCGCGATCTGATCGACATGGGTTAAGGAAGCGATCCGAGTTCGCACCCCCAAGCCATCGGCTAAGATGGCGTAGCCGAGCAGTCCGAAGGTCGCCAGAAACGCGGCGGCGGGAACCGTGACGAACATCCAATACAGTCGCCGACGGGCTTTCAACACGAAGTAATTCACAGGTCCGAGCGCGATCGCGAAAGCGGTGATCAGGCAGAGAAAGAGCGTAATCGGAGGCCGGCCGACGCCGGGAATGACGAATGTTCCAAAGTCGGGATTCTCGCTGAGCCTTGACACGCCCAACCGCTTCAGCGGGCGGAAGCGGGATTCGCCGATGAAATGGAACAGTTGGCCCCAGTTCGACAAATCGGCTTCCCACGGGTCCAGCGTGTCCAGGGCCACGACCAACCCCAGTCCCAGATCGCGGACACGCGCATCGAATGTCGGAGGATTGGGCGTGGTGAACGGTGCCGGGAGCCTGGGAGTCACGTCTTCCCATTGTGGATTGGTCGAGCCCGACCCCATCATCATGCCCCACGCGTTTTCAATCTGAAAAAGGGGCACGGACTTCGGCTCCCAACGCCGATTCATTTCGCGCCAACCCGGGAAAAAAACGATGTTCGGTAGCGTCTCGACGGCCGCGGAACCCGCACTAGCGGTCGCATTCGCACCAGCGGTCGAAGTTGACAGTGGGTTTGGCGACGACGATGAACGAGGCGCGGGCGTTGCCGATTCGCGTTGGGTCGGAGACAGCCGCAACGCTGTTTCGAGCGGGCGTTGGGCGGCGAAGCGTTCGCCCACGCCGTGGACACACAGGATGCCGCCGGCACTCACCCATGTCCGCAACGCCGCAAAGTTTTTGGGCGCTGTCTGTGCCAAATCCCGCAGTTCGGGCCATGGAATAAAGATCAAGTCGTAGTTGGATAACGACAGCCATTCCTCGGGCAGCGCGCTCGGCGCCAACAAGCCCACATTTTCCAAACTCGGCAGGCTCACGAGCGTATCCGCGTCTTGGATCGCCGTGGGCGCAGTCTGATTCGACGCCGCAGCGCGGAGGGAAGCGGCGACTCCGCCGCCGTTGCTGGCAGCGAGCGTCGCCCCGCCGTAATCGCCGCAGAGCCGCGTGGTCAAGGGTAGGAATCGAGGCAACACGGCTGGCGGCCGCTCGGTCTGGGACAGCAAGCGGTTGACCATCGCCATTCGCTGATCGACGGGCGGCGCGTCGCGATCGA
>JBIKVL010000097.1:0-8979 GCA_044356875.1 Pirellulaceae bacterium
CATGACCTGATCGTGAGGTTTACTCATCCCGGCAACGCTAGCGGCCTGATGAATCTCGACACAGTCCATTTTCAATCCGACGCCGCCTCCACCGCACCCTGACGCGCGAGACGGCGATTGGCCGCCCGTCAATCAGCCGGCCGTGCGCCAGCCGCCGGTTCATTAGCCGGTCGTGCGCCAGCCGCCGGTTTTCGGGCGGTTCAGGCCGCATCCGCCTCGAACCGGCCGCTGGCGCGGCTCGGCTGATGGAGGTCGCCGCCGGTTCATCAGCCGGTCGTGCGCCAGCCGCCGGTTTTTGGGCGGTTCAGGCCGAATCCGCCGGGAACCGGCCGCTGGCGCGGCTCGGCTGATGGGGGTCACCGCCGGTTCATTAGCCGGTCGTGCGCCAGCCGCCGGTTTTCGGGCGGTTCAGGCCGAATCCGCCGGGAACCGGCCGCTGGCGCGGCTCGGCTGATGGAGGTCGCCGCCGGTTCATTAGCCGGCCGTGCGCCAGCCGCCGGTTTTCGGGCGGTTCAGGCCGAATCCGCCTGGAACCGGCCGCTGGCGCGGCTCGGCTGATGGAGGTCACCGCCGGTTCATCACCGGGCCGGTCGCCCCTAGTTAAGTTCGGCGGTTATTTTCTTGACTCTGCCATCCTTATCAAAATATGCCCAGAGAATGGAATTCTCTTTTTTAAGGTTCCATCCGTAGTCTTCCACGCCATCGGCATATTTGAACACGTTTGTGTGTTTACCGAGGATCTTGACGACTTGCTCCTTGCTATCGCCAATCTTGATTCCCCTGACCGGACCTTGCCACTCCCGCCAGAAAAAGCAGGCGGTGACGATCTTGTTTTTTATCTTCAAACCGAACGCGCCATAATCAAGGTCGACTCCACCGTCTTTGTCCCCACTTGCTCGGAGATCCTCTGGCATGCCCAATCGCTCGAATACCATGGCCAAGCGCGCACCACATAAACCGAGGATCGTTTCATCGGTCGGCACTTGCGTTACAACAGCGGCAGGGACAGCGGATTTGAACTGGGCAGCGATCATCAGACAGACACACACAGCTGGAGCAAAACGCATGTGGCACTCTCCTTTGCCAAACACCAGGGTGAGATTGCGGAAGTAGCTGTCAGCAACTCACATGCCGCGACTTCCGGCCCCAATACTACGACTGGCGCTACTCGAAAGGGGCGTGCCTGGTCTCTCACGCACAGATCGGCGCGCGAATTCGCACGTCGCACCGATGGTATCCAAAGCTGCCGGCGACAAAGCGAGTCGCCTATGAGGCCCAGGGCTGTAGATCATCTCGGCCGACGCGATTCTGGCGTATGTCGAACACGACGGTTTTTCGGTAGTTTTTCGTATTGGTTTCGAGCGTTCACAATCCAAATGCCCTCCTGGTGACGAATGTCGAAAAAACCAGGGACCGCGCGCCGGTGCCCACCCGTCCGCCCCGATCGTCGCTGGCACCGCTCATTGATTGTCGCATTGCTAACCGCACTGCTGGCGGCGGCGTGGTTTGGGCCTCCGGCCGCCGCCACGTTCGCTCGGCAGATGGCGGCCCAGCGGTATCAAAGCGGCGGGATCTCCGCCGCGCAGAGCTGGCTGCTGTTGTCGGCGGGCATCGCCGCCGACGATCCGCGCACCGACTTGCTCGCCGCAGCCTGCTTTCGGTCGCTCGGTCGGCAAGATCGGTGGCGCCAAAGCCTGGAAGCCGCGAGGGCCCACGGGGCGGCTGCCGAGGCCGTGCAATTGGAAACGACCTTGGGCGCGATTCAATCGGGCGAAATCCGCGACGGCATGGAACTGGAGATGGGCTCCCTAAACGACGCGGGGGCGACTCCTTCCGAAATCGGCGAGGTCTTCGTGCGCGGCTATCTGGCGCGTGGCACGCCGCCACCAGCTCATCAGTTGCTCGAAGCGTGGACCCGGGAGGGAATCGACGCCGGCTGTGGCGAGTATTTGTGGGGCCTGTATTGGCGAAACCTCGGCGACGACACCATGGCGGAAAAGCACCTCCGCGCGGCGATCACCCATGAGCCTCGGCGCGAGTTGGCATGGGTCGAGCTCGCCGAGTTGTACGAACAACGCTCGCGTCTCGATCTCGCGCTCGCCGAATTCATCGCCTTGGCGACGAGCGCCCCCGATTGCGAAGCGGCGACCCTGGGGCTCGCGCGCACGCTCCGCAAACTCGGACGTTTCGACCAGGCCCGCGCCGTCCTTGCCTCCGTGCATTCGCGGGAATCTGGTAATCCCGCCTTCGACGCCGAGCTCGGCCAACTCGCTCTCGATACCGGCGACTACCGTCAGGCGGAAACACGGTTGCAACCACTGGCGGCCGCCCATGACGCGGACGAACAGTGGCTCGAGGCAGCGGCCTGTGCCCAGGCGCTACAACGCGACACAAGCGTGGCCCAGCCGCTTTTCGAAAAAATCGAAGCCGCCGCATGGCGGCGTTCCCGCACGCACGATCTGCAAACCCGCTTAGCGCTCACGCCTTCGGATGCGGCGTTGTCCGCCGAATTGAGTCAATGGCGCTCACGGACGCAGACCGCCGCGCCGACCGAGAGGGCTGCAACGGCGTTTTCCGACTTGTACTCGCACCATTGCTCAGCCTGTCATGGAGCTCGTGGCGATGGCGATGGGCGGGCAGCTCGACACCTCACGCCGCGACCACGCGATCTGCGTCGCGACCACTATCAACTCGTAAGTTCCCGGGACGGAGTTCCGTCGATCGAGGACGTCGCCATCGTCCTGAAGCGTGGAATCCCCGGGACTTCCATGCCCGGCTTTCCCCAGCTGACCGACGGCGAGCGAACGGAACTGGCCCGCGAGATTCTAGGATGGCGTCGCGCGGAAATCCGCGCGCGAATCGAGGCGGCGTACCGTGACGCTTCCGAGCCGATCGACGAAAACGAATTGCGGGAAATTGTCGAACTACAGGCCGAGCCGCATTCACCCGTAACGCCTCCCAAGAACTGGAGCGCTGACAGCCACGCCGTGGAACGCGGACGCGAAATCTACCTGCGCACCGGTTGCGCCAGCTGTCACGGTGGGGACGGCGAAACCGTCGCCGATGGCCTGCTCCGTGACGAGCACTATGTTCCCTCTTGGCCGCGCGATCTCAAACGGGATCCGATGAAAGGTGGCGAGGAACCGGAAGCGATCTTCATACGGATCGCGGTCGGCATGCCCGGCACTGCCCATCCGGCGGCAGCGAGCTTGGCCCCCGATGACATCGCCGCCCTGGTCGCGTATTGTCAGTCGCTTCGGCAGCGACCCTTTCGCAGGGAAACGAACAACCAGCGCGCTCGAAAGCTGGCTGCCATCCCAGGCGCTTGACATGGCGGCAACACCCACGGAGGAGCGTCGCTGAGCTCCCGGCGATTTCGCTCGATAGACAACTCGTCGGACTGGCTCACAAGGCGCAAGACGGATGGCATCCATGGCGAAAAATCGACGACTCATCGCGGCGATCGTCGGCGCTGTGGCCGGAGTTGGAGCCAGCGTGGGAGCCGGTTGGTACGCCTGGCACACACTCGACAGCAGAGCGGCAACAGCGCGGCTCACGCGCCTCGCGCAGGAGCCAGCCCAAGTCGCGCCGCCCAGCGAACAGATTGAAGGGCAGGTTCGGGCGTTCTGTGGCGACTGCCACGCGGTTCCTCGTCCCGAAAGCTTCCATCGCGACGCTTGGTACGACGAGGTGCGAATCGGCTACCAGATGTACGGCCGGTCGGGACGAACCGACCTCGATCCTCCGCCGATCGAGGCGACGGTAAACTACTTCCGTTCCAAGGCGCCGGACCGGATGGCCTATCCGCAACCCGTATGCGCGACCCGACCGTTCGCCACCACGTTCGACGTCGCGCGTTGGCGCCGCGGTGACGCCATCAAAACGGCTCCCTCGATGAGCCACATGCGCTGGTTGCGACTCGAACCAACTAGCGAGCCGGTGATGGTGGCGAGCGATTTGCGGAGCGGTTGGATCTCGGTGTTCGACATCGGTGAGGGAACTCGCGAACCACGCCGCTTGACGCAGCTGCGAAATCCATGCCGATTCGAACCATGCGACCTGGATGGCGATGGACGACTCGACTTGCTCGTGGCCGATCTGGGCAGCTCGTCGGCGAATGACCACGATTTGGGACGCGTCGTCTGGCTGCGACGACTGGACGGAAAAGACGCCTTCGAGACGATCGTACTCGCGGACGGTCTCGGTCGCGTCGCCGATGTGCGGCCTGCGGATTTCGACGGCGACGGGCGAGTCGAATTGCTTGTGGCGGAATTCGGCTTGGACCGGACCGGAAAGGTGTTGCTCTATTCCAACGAGACTCAACCGCCAGCGCCGCCGCGCTTCAAGCCGCGTGTGATCGACCCGCGACCTGGCGGCATTCATGTTCCGGTCATCGATCTCGACCGGGACGGACGCTTGGACGCGTTGACGTTGATTAGCCAGGAAACCGAAAGTGTCGACGCGCTCCTCAATCGCGGCGCCGGCCGGTTAGAACGCCACTCGCTGTGGCGAGCCGACGACCTGACATTCGGCTCGAACGGCATCGAACTGGTCGATCTCGACGGCGACGGCGACACCGACATCCTGCTCACCAACGGCGACGCCTTCGACAACCTCTACGTTTCGCCGTGGCACGGCGTCCAGTGGCTCGAAAACCAGGGCCCCCTCCGCTTCCGACATCGACGCTTGACCGACTTGTCGGGAGCGTGCCGCACCGTGACGGGAGACTTTGACGACGACGGCGATCTGGACATTGTGGTGACCGCCTGGCTGCCGACTCGGTTCCGGCCCGATACGCTGACGGCCGACTCGCTGCCCTCGATCGTGCTCTTGGAGCAGACCGCGGCGGGAGAATTCGCGCGGCACCATTTGCAGGTCGGGTTTCCTTACCACGCGACCATCGAAAAAGGGGACTTCGACGGCGATGGCGACCTGGATTTCGCCGTAGGCGTGCATGCGGCCGACCTCGTCCAGGCTGGCCATTGGATCGAAATCTGGAAGAATCAACTGGCTGACAAGCGCCGGAAGCAGTTCTAGAAGGCGATTGGCGCAGCGTCTTCACGCGAGCAATTTTGGGTGGAGCTTCGCCTTGCCTTCGGCGCCAATGAGTCGCTGTTCCAAACCTTGGAATGGGAATCGCAGTTTGAAGGGATCCAGCCCCAGCAAATGCAGAATCGTCGCCTGCAAGTCGCGGACATCGAACGGATTTTCCGTGATGTAGTAACCGATCTCGTCCGTCGCTCCATAAGTCTGGCCGCCACGGATTCCGCCGCCCGCGAGCATCATCGAAAACGCGAACGGATGATGGTCCCGGCCGATGTAGGGCTGGTCCAGACGGTTATTCTGCTGCATGGGTGTCCGGCCGAACTCGCCCCCCCACACGATCAGCGTTTCGTCGAACAGGCCGCGTTGCTTGAGATCCTTGATCAGCGTGGTTAGGGCGCGGTCGATCTGCTGGACCTTGATCGGCAAGATCGTGGGAAGGTGCTCGCCGGGACTCACGCCGTGATGGTCCCACCCCCAGTCGTAGATTTGCACGAACCGCACACCGGACTCGACAAGCCGCCGCGCCAAGAGCAAGTTATTGGCCAGCGAAGCGTCGCTTCCTTTGTAAACGACTCGTGGGTCGGCCGCCGAATCCGATTCGGGGACGAAGCCGGGTTTAGCGCCGTACGCCTCGAGCACATGCCGCGGCTCTTTCGAGATATCCATGACCGCGGGCACCGAGGTCTGCATCCGATACGCCAATTCATACTGAGCGATTCGCGTCACGATCTCCGGGTCGCCAATCGCTTCCACCTGCAACTCGTTCAGACGTTTGAGCGCGTTGAGCGTATCGCGGCGACCGGCGGGACTTAGCCCGGCCGGATTCGAGAGGAACAGCACCGGATCGCCGGGCGACCGGCATTGCACGCCCTGGTAAACCGACGGCAGGAAACCGCTGCCCCAAACGCTGGTCCCCGCATCCGGCGTCTTGCCGCCGCTTGTCAGCACCACGAAGCCAGGCAGATCCTGATTTTCGCTGCCCAGTCCATAAGTCGCCCATGACCCCATCGACGCCGCCCCCAGCAACGACGTGCCCGTATGCAAATACAATTGGGCGGGCGCGTGATTGAACTGGTCCGTCTTCACCGATTTGACGATCGCCAAATCGTCCGCCACCTCGGGCAGATGTTTCCAGACTTCGCTCAGCTCGGCGCCGCTTTGGCCATGACGCGCGAACTTGAACGGGCTTCCCAACATGTTCGGCACGCCCTGAATGAAGGCGAACCGCTTGCCGTCAAGCAATTCCTTGGGGCAAGGCTGGCCGTTGTACTTGCGGAGCGCCGGTTTGTCATCGAACAAATCGAGTTGGCTGGGCGAACCGGCCATGTGTAAATAAATGACATGCTTCGCCCGTGGCCGATGATATGGCGGCCTTGCCTCGGGCGGTTTGTTCGCAGGCGGCTTGTTCGCGGGCGACTTGCCTGCCGCCGGCGTAGCGCCTTCCCGACCCGCGACCTCGCCGGACGGGGGCTGCGCCCCGTCCACCCGTTCGCCCAGCATGTGAGCCAAAGCGATCGCGCCGAGTCCCACTCCGCAACCGCCAAAAAAGTGCCGTCGCGTGAGCGCCTGCAGGCCCATCTCGTAGGGAGTCATCGAATCAGCCTCGCGTCAGGAATTCATCAAGATTCAGAATGACATTGCAGACGGCCGTAAGCGCCGCAAGCTCGGCGATGTCGACGCCTTCGGGGCCGGGACCAAGCGGTTCGGTGGCGAATCGTTTCGCGGCGACCATGTCCGCTCGGAATTCTTCCAGCCGTCGGCCATACAGTTCAACCAACGTCGCGACTTCGTTCGGCCGCGGGGTCCGAACGAGGGCCAGTTCGATCGCTCGAGCGACGCGGGCATCGACGGCCGCCTCCGCCGTTCCCGACCGCACCTTCGATTCCTTCCAGGCGCGCCGCGCCAACGCCTGGGCGCATTCGACGAACGCGGGGTCGTTGAGCGTGACCAGCGATTGGAGCGGCGTGTTGGTGCGCGACCGGCGGATGGTGCAAATCTCGCGGCTCGGGGCGTCAAACGTGGTCATGGCCGGATAGGGGGATGTTCGCTTGACGAACGTATAGAGGCCGCGGCGATATCGATCCTCGCCCATGCTCGTAACCCACTTGTCCGTGTTGTAGGTGGAACGCCAGATTCCATCCGGTTGTGGCGGCATCACCGACGGCCCGTACATTTTGCTCGACAACAGTCCCGACACGGCGAGCGCGTTGTCGCGGAGCGTCTCGGCATCGAGCCGGAAACGGGCGCCGCGGGCGTAAAGTCGATTGAAGCGGTCGCGTTCGGCTAGTTCCGGGGCCACTCGCGACGACTGCCGGTAGGTGGCCGACAATACGATCGTCTTGCAGAGCGCCTTCCAGGACCAAGGCTTGCCTGGGGCGGCTGGCGCCATGAACTCGGCGGATAGCCAGTCCAGCAATTCCGGATGCGAAGGTGGTTGGCCCTGCGAACCGAAATCCTCCTGGGTCTCGACCAAGCCGTTGCCGAGCAATTGACTCCAGATGCGGTTGGCCGCCACGCGGGCGGTCAACGGGTTGTCGGGCGAACAGAGCCACGCGGCGACGCCCAGCCGATTCGGCGGCGCATCGGTCGGCAGCGGATGGAAACTCGCGGGAACGGCCGGCTGCACCGTGTCGCCCGGTTGCAGGAAATTGCCCCGCACATGAATCCGGGTCACTCGCCGTTTATCCACGGGAAGTTCCCGCAGCACGGGCGTTTCCACCGGCTTCACGGCACGAATCTGTTCTTGAACGGCGGCGATCTTTCCCCGCAGTTCGGCCGTTTGCGGAGCCGTCCGGCCAAAATGTTCGAGCAGCCGATTCCATTCTTGGTCGCTTCGATCCGACTCTGGCTTGCGCAACAGAGCACGCAAGTCCGCCGGCATGTCGTCTTGCAACTTGGGCTGCGGATCGCTGGTTACCGACAACCGGAAGCGGCCCAGCGCGAACCCCGGATAACTGAACTGGAAGCGATGATCGAGCGTGACGATCAGTTGGGCGCCGGCGGGAATCGCCAGCGGAGCGTCGGGCGCGAATACCGCCACATGCGGCTTCGTCAGCTGCGGCGAAACGGCCCAGCCATGCTTGGCCGGATCGGGATTATTGAGCACATGTTCGACGGGATAGTTCTGTTGAGCGAAATCGGCCTCGGCCCGCGTCAGCGGCACGACCGTCGTTTCGCCTCCGGGACCGCGCACTTCCAGCTTCAAACCCGTGAGCACAAAATTGCCGTCGTCCTTCGAGCGGCCGACGCCGCCGCGCGGCTGCGAAGCATCCGGCAGCGCTTCGATCCGCAGGCCACCGATCATCCATCGGTTGGGAGCGGCCGTTTGGGTTGCGGCGGCAACGGGCGCGACGCCTAGCTCCGCGACCACTTTGTATTGTTCTGACTTGGGAAGCGGGCCGCTGGCCAGGATGGAAAGATCGTCGAGCGTTTTGAGTGTCGCGCCGCTTTCGGCCGTGAGCTCGATCGGTTTGAGCGTCATCCAACCACGCCGTTCGGATTGACTGCGGGCCCACTCCGCTGCCGAAGCTCGGAGCGTCGGCAGCAAGCCTCGATATTCGTCTTCGAGCCGCGCGAGCCGGCCTTGAAGTTCGCCGATCTGGCGTTGTTGATCCGCGGTCGGCGTCGGCGCGACGGGGCGTTCATCCCCTTTGTCACTGTCCTCGGTCTGATTGAAGAACGCGAAGAACTGGTAGTACTCGCGTTGCGAGATCGGGTCGTACTTGTGCGAGTGGCATTTGCCGCAGCCCATGGTCAGGCCCATCCAGACCTGGATCGTCGTGTCGACCCGGTCCTTCACCGCCGCCACGCGGAACTCTTCGTCGTCCGTGCCTCCTTCCTCGTTGACCATCGTGTTGCGGTGCATCGCGGTCGCGAGCAGTTGTTCCATGGTCGGAGCGGGCAGCAAATCGCCGGCGAGCTGATCGCGGGTGA
>JBIKVL010000098.1:0-8966 GCA_044356875.1 Pirellulaceae bacterium
GGGGGCAGTTGTCAGTTGTCAGTTGTCAGTTGTCAGTTGTCAGTTGTCAGTTGTCAGTTGTCAGTTGTCAGTTGTCAGTTTTCGGTTTTTAGTTTTCGGTTTTTAGGGGGGGACGATCGCGGACTTCTTCGCGCAGATAGGCGGGACTTGATTCGTTCTTCAATTCATCGCGCGACTATCCACGGAACCGCATACGGAATCCAACTTTCGTACATCCAAGCCTATCCGTTTCATCCGTGGCATCCGTGGTAAAAAAATCCTTGGATAAAAATATGCACCTATAGCTCAATGATTGAACCGGAACTCGCTACACGTCATCAGAGCCCAGATCGAGTCGCGGAGACGTTCGGCGGGATCTTTTTCGGCGGACAGGAGGGCGACGAACCGTTCCCGCTCGTCCGGTTCCGGGGGGCGGTTGAGCATCTGCAGGAACAGCCGGTCGACTCGCGTTTCCCACGGTTGGTCGGACTTGGCAAGCGTGGCGAGTAGACTGCCTGGATTGCTCAGGATCAACGAGCCCAATTGACCATTGTTGAGGTACAAGTGCTCGGCCAGTCCGCCTTGGAAATCGCCGACGCCGTTGGTCGGCTGGCCGAAGAATCGCAACACGTAACCATCGGACAGCGGCCGAAAGCGATTCGGTTTCTTTTCGGCTGGCTTATCTTTGTTCGCCTCGTCAAAGCCGGTCACCACGCGCCAGGATTCGACGAGTTCCTCGGCGGACAGCGGGCGTGTGCGCGCGTGCTGGAACCAGAGCGGGCTCGCCTCGCCGGACTTGCCGCGCGACGACAATCCGTATGCTCGACTGGAGACGAGCTCGCGCATGTAGCTTTTCAGATCAAAGCGGTGTTCGACGAGCCAACGGGCCAGCGAATCGAGCAGCGCTGGATGGCTGGGCGCGTTCGCGGGGCTCATGTTGTCGACCGGATGCACCAGTCCACGGCCGAAGTACTGCGCCCAGACACGATTCGCGACCGCCCGGGCGAAGAACGGGTTGTCCGGCCGAGTGGCCCAGTCGGCGAATTGGTCCTTGCGGGAGAACTGCGGAGCGGGCGGCGGCTTGTTGTTTTCAAACTTCACTTCCTTGAAGCCCTCGGGCAACGCGGGCTCGGCGAGCGTTTCGCCCAACAGGAATTTCGGCTTGACCGGCTCGCCCTTCTTTCCAGGCATCTGCTCTTTCGCGGGGCCCGTGAAGAGTACGTCGCCCGTGTTCTTCTCGCCGACGGCGAACATCGTCAGCCCATCCCTCTTGCCCACGTCGACAACTTGCAAGCGGGCGAAAAAGCCGGCGACGCCGTAGAAGTCGAGTTGTTTCCAGCTCTCGAACGGATGATCGTGGCATCGGGCGCACTGCAACTGGACGCCGAGGAATGTCTGAGTGACCACCTCGGTCAGGTCCTCGGGCTGGTTGCGATACTGGACGTAGTACAGCGGCGGACCTTGCTCGACCGAGTTCCCTTCCGCTCGCAACAATTCCCGGACCCACTGGTCGTAAGGGCGATTGGCGGAGAACTGGTCACGCAGCCAACGCTGAATGCCGTCGCGCTTGTCGGTGTCGAATCCGGGCGGATTGCGTCCAAACAACACTAGGTCCCACAAGTCGGCTTGATGACGCGCAAACCGCGGATCCTCGAACAATCGCTCGACGAGACGCGTCCGCTTGTCGGCCGCTTGGTCGTTGAGGAATGCGACCGTATCGTCGTAGCTCGGCGCTACCCCGACGAGATCGAGCGACACGCGACGGAGGAACTCGGCGTCCATCGCCGCCGGCGCGGGCTCGACCTTTTCCCGTTGCCAGCCAGCCGCCAACTCGGCGTCGATCACCTCCCGCAGCGGACGCTCGTCGGCGCTCGCCGTCCGAGGCGCAACGGCCACGATCGCGATCGTGGCGACGACAACGATGCAGACCATACTGAAGACAGTGGCGAGTGTGCGCGGGAATGGTGTCATAGGTGGGTACCGGCATAAAGCCGGTCGACGTTCAGGAGGTCCGCCAAATCTGAAAACCGCCGTGGCCGGCGAGAAACATCCGTCCGCGTTCCAGGTCGAACAGCAATTGGTGCGCATGGCCTTCGGGCTTGGCCAGATGGACGGGCGCCGAGTCGCTCGTTTTCCAGAACGCCACGTTGCCGCCACCATCGCCGCCGCCCGCTGTCACGACCCACGGGATGATCGCGGCGGCGTCCGCCTGCGTGCTGGCGGCCGAAGTCGCGCCGTCGGCGGGCGGATTCACAAACTGGATGTCGTTTTGAATCGCTTGGTGTTTGGCTTGCCCCGCGTAGTCGCGGCGAGCGGCCTGCCAATCCCAAATTTCGAGTCGCGCGGGACCGACGAAACCATCGACGTTGGTCACTTGGCCGATGCCGGCGACCGCCAGCTTCGAGCCATCCGGCGAGAAGGCGAGCGCGCGGACGCCGCCGATCGAGCGAGCGCGTTTCGCCGTGTCATACGTGTAGAAGTCGGCGGCGGTGAAGCGCGCCGCGATGGCGCCGCTGCCCACCTCCCACACCAGGCATTCCCCCACGCGATCAGCCGCCGCCACGAACCGTCCCGATGGATGCGCCGCGACCGTGTAAAGCGCGGTCGCGAACCCCTGAGGCGAGCGCGGCGCGTGCCCGCGCAGCGTCGCAAGCAGCTCGCCCGTCGCGCCGTCCCACACCTTCGCCACCATGTCGTCGCCCACGGAGACGATCCGCCAATCCAACGAGCCCGAGGGCGCCATCGCGGTGCTTGGCAGCAATGCGATCTTTCGCACCCATCCGTCGTGGGCCGGCACGCTGCGAAGGCGTTCGCCGGTCGCGGCGTTCCACCAGGCGAGCGTGCGATCGTAGCTGGCGGACACTAGCACGTCCTCGCGAAGCACCAGGCCCGCGACGTAATTGTCGTGCAGCCGCCATAGCTTCGCCGCGTCGCGCCGGATCACTTCGCTCGCGTCTTTCTTATCCGCGTCTTTCTTGCCCGTATCGCTCTTGCCTGTATCGTCCTGCGTAACTTCCTTTTTCTGTTCCGGCTTTCCGTCGACGCTCGGGACAGCGGCATCGGGGGCAGCCGCCTCGCGGGGGGGCGGCCAGATCGCGAGATCGGCGGCGTACAGTTGGCCGTCGAGTCCGGCGCCCAGCAACCGATTGCGGGCCGTGTCGCGGACCATGGCGAGCAAGGCTTGCGGGGCCTTGAGCGCCGCGACCAGCCGCGCCTCCTTGGGCGAGAAACCCGGTTGGGAATTCGGCGAGGAACTCGCAGCGGGACTCGCTGGCAAAGTAGACGCTGGGGGCGCGGGGGCAGGAGAGGCGGGGTCTGGAGAGGCGGGGGCTGGCTGGCTCATGACAACACCGCCTCGATGGGCCGCGCGTCCTCTTTCGCGATTGGCACGGGCCGCGGTCCCGAGTGGTATTCCTTTTTAGGATCGATGCCGACGGCTCGATACAACGTCGCGGCCAGATCCCACGCGGTCGCGCGGCCCTCCACCACCTTCCGACCGTCCTCGTCCGTTTTGCCGTAGATCGTGCCAGCGCGGATGCCGCATCCGGCGAGTGCGATCGACCAAGCGTCGGCGTAGTGGTCGCGGCCCATGTCCTTGTTGATAGTGGGCGTGCGACCGAATTCGGAGAGCACCATGACGAGAGTCGAATCGAGCAGGCCGCGGTCGGCGAGGTCGGTGATCAACACGCTGAACACGTGGTCAAAGTCGGGCACCAATTCCCGATGGCTTTCGAAGTTGTCGTGATGGCTGTCCCAAAAGCCGCGAGCGACTTTCACGACCGGCACTCCCGCCTCGACGAGCCGCCGCGCCAAGAGGCACTGTTCGCCAAAAGGCGTGCGGCCATAGCGGTCACGCGCCTCGGTCGATTCGCGTTCCAAGTCGAACAGATGGTCGGCCGCCATCAACCCGCGCACCCGCTGATAGGCGGCGTTGTAGCCGTCGACCATATCGGCGCCCGAGCGGCGTTCCGCGAACCGGCCGCTCATCAACCGCCGCAACTCCTCACGCGCCGCATACCGCGTCGCGTCCACGCCCTCGGGCGGCGAAACAAACTCGGGACGCAACCCTTGTTCGAGCAACAGCGGCGAATGCTTCGCGCCGAGAAATCCGGTCTTGGGACGGCGTCGACCTTCGCTGGTCGTGAACAACGACACGTAGTCGGGCAGCGTGCTGTCTTGCGCCGCGAGTTCCTTCGCCAGCACGACGCCGATTTCGGGGTAGTCGAGCGCCGGTTCTTTCGGTCGGCCCGCGCTGATCAAATCGGCCGCCTGCTCGTGTTCGGAAATGCCCGTGTCGAGCGAGCGGATTACCGCCAAGCGATCAGCGATCGCGGCCGTCTTGGGCATCAGTTCGCCAATCTGGTAGCCGGGCACGCGGGTCGCGATCGACCGGAATGGCCCGCCCGTTTCCCGTCCAGGCTTGGGATCCCACATTTCAAACTGGCTGGAACCCCCTGCCAACCACAGGAAGATCACCCGCTTGCCCGCGAGCTTCAACGGAGCGGCAACGGGCTCCGCCGCCGCGACCTTGATCCCGCACCCCGTTATGCCAGCGATCGCCCCACCCAACAACGCGCGGCGATGAAACGCGTGATCCGCCGCATGGCCTGCCATGGTTTGCCCCTTGATTTGCGACTGATTGCTGTTGGTTGCTATTGATTGCGACGAATGGTGACCAGTCGCGATTCGCGGCGAGTGGTTGAGCGTGATTGCGAGTGGTTGCGTGTCGTTGCGAGTGGTGGCGTGGGGTGACGTGGGGTGACGTGGAGTGGCAGCTAATGATTGAAGCGGAACTCGGCGGATGTCGCCAACGCCCAAACGATGTCAGCACAGCGAAGCGGTCTTGCGGTCGCGTCGACGCCCTGTAGGTGTTTCGCGAACAGATCGCGTTCGCTATCGGTTGGCGATCGCTGGAACAGCGACTCGAAGGCCATTTTCACCGCCGCCCCGTCGTCGGACAACGGCGCCATCCGCGCGGCGAGATTCATGCCATCGGCGGACACCAACCGCTGGATCGCCTCGCTGTTCGATACGAACAACGCTTCGCGAGCACTGCTTTGAAAGTCGGCCGTGCGAGGATCGAAACGGGGCATCAGTGGGCTGATCGACGCTTCCAACTCCAGAAGCCGCTCCGCCTGCTTCCAGCCTTCCACTTGCAGGATTCGCCCCAGTCGCCGCTCGTTCGGAGTCGGTTCGTCGAACGCTTGGTCGCCTGCCGCGATGGTCAGCGAAACGGCGAATTGCCGAGGCGAGAGCGGCTTCAGCCGCATGGCCGCGAAATCTCCCGGAGCCGTGGCCATGTCGGTTTGGCTGGAAGCCCGGTACGCGCGGCAGAGCGTGATCACGCGAATCGTGCGGCGTGGGTCGTAGCCATGATCGGCGAGGTCGGCAGCGAGCAGTTCAAGCACGCCGGAAATCGAAGGCGGGTTGTTGGAATGCAATTGGTCGACCGGTTCGACCAACCCACGGCCCATCAACTGCTCCCACAGGCGATTCGCCAAAGCGCGGCTCAGGAATTGACGTTCATCGATCGCCATTTCCACCAACCGCCGTCGCGGCGTCCAGCGAGCGGCCTCGTCCGCCGAGTTCGGCAGATCCGCCTTCCGCTGTTCCAACCATGGCTCGAACGGTTTGCCGCTGAGGAACATCATCCGCGCGGTTTGCTCCTGGCCATTGCGAGCCAAGAACTTGAGTTCGCTGTCGGCGGCCCCATCGCCTTTCGACTTGCCGCCGGACGGAGCCCGCAGGAAAGCGGCCAGTCCGTAATAGTGGAATTGAGTCCAATCCGCCACCAGCGGATGATCGTGGCAGCGGGCGCATGAGATGTCGACGCCGAAGAAGCCGCGGGCCGTGTCGACGGTCAGTTGATCGATGTCCTTGGCCCGCTTGTCGACGAACAGGGCGGCCTGCTTCGCTGACTCGCCATCGGCCCCGCCCGCGATCACTTCGCGGAAGACGCGTTCCCACGACTTGCCAGTCGCCAGCGATTGCCGCAAGTAGTCGATGAACGATTCGTTGCCGGCCATTCGGCCCTGAAGCATTTCATCGAGCACCGTGCCGAAGTAGAGCGGGAACTCGGCACTGCGCAGCAATCGCTCGACATGCGCGGCATGCGCGTCGGCGATCGGATTCGCTTTGCCGCTCTTGCCCGACGACTCGCCGCCGTCCTTGCCAGCCACCCACGACTCGCGTTCGCGGTCCGTCGGCACGCGTCCCAGCAGGTCGAGCGAAAGGCGTCGAGCCAGTTGGGGGCCAGTTGCGGGTTCCGCCGGTGTGAGACCTTTCGACCGCCAATGCTCGACAAGCAGGTGGTCGAGCTTTCCGACGACGGTTGGAAGATCGTCGGCGCCGCGAACAGCGGCGGTGATTCCGAACAGACAGACAGCGATAGTCAACAGCCGAACCATGCGCGGGCTCTCCCCGAAGTCGGCAATTCTTAAATCGGAGCACTCAACCAGCTAGGAAGCGTCCCAATTCTGACGCCCAGCTATGCGAAATGCGCAACTACCAAAAAACGAGCGGGGCGGCCGGGAGAGCACCGCCCCGCTCCTGGCAAACGTGAGCGTTAGATCAGCTCGCGGATCGGCTTGCGCTGTTCCACGAGCATTTGCGGCCGGCCGCTCGGATCAAGCAGCCTCGTGGAATCTTCGATTCCCATGTTGTGGTAGAGGGTCGCGAAGACTTCCAGCAAATGAACCGGACGGTCCTTGGCGTCTTCGGCATAGCGGGTCGACGCGCCGATCGCTTGACCGGTCCGCATTCCGCCACCAGCCAGGAAGCCCATCGACAGCCGCGACCAGTGGTCGCGACCGGCCGTAGCGTTGACTCGCGGCGTGCGGCCGAATTCGCCCCACATCACGACTGTGACATCGTTGAGCATGTCGCGGTCCGACAGGTCTTGCAGCAGGGCGCTGAGGGCGCGATCGAGCCGCGGCAATTGCGACTTCAACGTCACGAAGTTCTGGCCGTGCGTGTCCCATCCACCCCAATCGAATGTCACCACCCGCACGCCCGCCTCGATCAAGCGACGCGAGGTGAGGAACATGTTCCCGTCGTTGCCGTAGCGTTCGCGAACCTTAGCGTCTTCCTTCGACAGGTCGAGCGCGTCGGCCACTCGGCCCGACGTGACCACGCCCACGGCCCGCTGCGTGAACGAATCGAGCGCGTTCATCTGGCCGCTGCCGTCGACATCGCGGCGGATGCGATCGAGGGCACCGAGCAAGTTGGTGCGGGATTCGAGCCGATCGGCCGTCATGCCGCCGACCAACCGCAGGTCGCCGCCTTGCGGCTGATACGACTTGTAAACCGGTCCCAGATAGCCCGGGTAGCTCATGTTGTAACTGACGAACGGCGGAGCGCCCGAGCCGGTCGGACCCTGGAGCTTCGAGATCACGCTGCCGAGCGACGGACGGCCGCCCACATTCCGCAGGTCGTTGCGGCTGAAGCCAGTTTGCGTGTGGAAATTGCTGTGATCGTCGTACATGCCGACGAGTGAACGAAGGACGGCGAACTTGTCGGCCATCTGGGCCAATTGCGGCATGTGCTCGCAGATCTCGATGCCGCTGACGTTCGTCTTGATCGGATTGAATTCGCCGCGGAATTCGACCGGCGCTTCCGGCTTCAGGTCGAACATGTCCTGGTGGGACGGACCGCCGCCGAGATGAATGTTGATCACCGCCTTATGCGACGACTTCACTCCCGCTGCCGCTTCGGCTCGCAACACGTCAGCCAGCGTCAAACCGCCGACTCCGAGCGCGCCAATTTTGAGGAAATTTCGTCGTGAAACCCCGTCGCAAAACGCCGATTTTCCGGCGGCCGTAATCTTCAGCATGGCACGCTGTCTCCGCTGGTCCGAGGGAGTCCCTGCGAAAGCACTCCCAGTCCGCTTTCCAAAAATCACGTGTTCAGGCGATGGTCAACCGCGACCATCGAACCATCCATCCCACGCGATCTGTTGGGCATCTTATAGCCGTATCGGCTCAATCAATCAATCTTTTTTGATTTGAATTTCGGGAATCCGCGAAATCTGCGGCATCAGGGGATGACGATTGGGAATGCCGGCGCGGAATTCGACGGGACTATGGTGCCGACGGGGACCACGGTGCCGACGGGGACGGGGTCGAGTCGGGGAAAGCCGAGCGGACCGCGAGAGTAGAGATACGCCTGGCGCGGTCCAGTGACCGGACGGGCGTAAATGACTGGCGCCGGCGCGGCAGCGACGACTGGGGCAGCGGTGACTGGGGCAGCGGCGAAGCTTGGCGGAGTCCCAACGACGATGCCGCTGGGATGGTAGCTCGGCTGGTAATACGTTGCCTGGGGAGCGGCTACGGTGTGGGCGACTCCGGGAGCGGCCACGGCGGGAGCGGCTACGGCGGGGGGCCCCAGGACGCTCGGGTAGATCGGGCGCGCGACGGTTGTCGGGGCTGGCGGGGTGATCATGTAACCGGCGAGCGTTCGTGGGCGCCACCAATTGAATAGCGTCACGGGCGTGTACAGCGGCGTCACGGTGCCCGGGGTTAGCGACGGCGCGGCGACTGTTCCCGCGGAGTAGACGACTTGAGGGGCCGGCGGCACATACATCGGCGTCGGCGTTGGTGCCGGCGTCGGCATCGCAGTTCCAAAATAGAGTTGCTGAGGTGGAGTGGCGGGGGTGTACTGGGCTTGAACGACGGTCGGAGCCGCGAGCGTCATCGCGAGGCAAAGCGTTGGCAGGGCGAAGGCGATTGGGCGGAACGTGGTGTTCATGGTCGGAGTTCCAGGCGAGTGCTCAAGGCGTTGGACAATCGATTCGCGAGTGTGCCGCTGGTGTTGGTGATAGGGGTTGCGGGGCTTGTTCCGAAGCGGTTCGTCCGGGGTAGTCTGCTGGCGAAGCGGGCGGCTGGCAATGTCGCCGTGGAACGACTTGAGCGGAATTCGCGGGATTTGATCGGCAACGCGTGGCAATCGTGCCGATTGTGGCGATTGGGCGGAGTGTTTGGTCGAAATCG
>JBIKVL010000443.1:0-4613 GCA_044356875.1 Pirellulaceae bacterium
TCTTCCCGCCAGCGGTGACGCGAACGAACGCGCCGATGGCGTCGCGAGTGCCCGTTACGCCAATCAGTTCCACGGTCAGCCAATGGCGCCCCGATGGCGGTCGATTGGCCAACAGCGCGACGGGCGCGTTCAAACGCGAGATGGCGAAGTCTACATCGCCATCGTTGTCCCAATCCACCGCCGCGACGCCGCGACCATTATGCGGGTCGCCAAGAAACGTCCCGACAGGGAACGAACGGCGAGCAAAGCGGCCCTTTTGCTGGTTCAAAACCAACAGCGGCTGGCGGCGTTGCGCCGACAATGGGTATTTGTTCGTGTGGCCGTTGCTCACTAGTAAATCCAAGTCGCCGTCGAGATCGTGGTCTGTAAACGTTGTTCCCCACCCCACGAACAACCCTGACACTCCGGCGACGCCCGTCGTTTGACTGGCATGGGTGAACAGTCCACCCGGCTGCCCGCGATACAGCGCGTGCGCCTCGCGTTCGTAATTGACCACCCAGATATCCGGTCGGCCGTCGTCGTCGTAGTCCTCGATGTCGACGCCCATACTTCCATCCGCCGCGCCTGCCGCATCCAAACCGCAGCCGGCCGTCAGTCCCACTTCGACCAGCCGCCCGGGTCCGTCATTGCGGTAGAGAAAGTTGCCCGTGGTGTCGTTGGCGACATAAATATCCAGGTCGCCATCCAAGTCGACATCGGCCATCACCACGCCTAGTCCCTTGCCGTCGTCCCGAATCGCGGATTCCCGAGTGGCGTCGCTCCAGGTGCCATCGCCTTGACCTAAGAACAAGCTATCGGGCATCGCTTGGAAGTCATGCGGATTGCATAGATCCCGTCGGTCGGGGCGGCTTGCCCCGACGCAACGTGGATGGTTGGCGAACGACCAATCGAGATAGCGGGCAACGAAGAGATCTTGGATGCCATCGCCGTTGACATCGCCCCACGCGGCGCTCGTGTTCCAGTTGGTTCCACCGCTGGAATCGCCCAGCCCGGCGGCGCTTGTGCGGTCTTCAAAGGTGCCGTCGCCTTGGTTTCGCAACCATTGCAGTCCGCCATAGCCGGTGATCAACAGATCGGGAAAGCCGTCCTCGTCGCAATCCGCCACGGCGACTCCATGGGAATAGACTCGGCCCGCACCCGCTCGCGCCGACGTGGTGACATCCACAAACGCACCACCAAGGCCGTTGCGCCATAGCGTCCCCGGCAGACCGGCGACCTGCGAGTTTTGAATGGTGCCACCACCGGGAAAATAGAGATCAACCCAACCGTCGCGATCGTAGTCCACCGCCGCGACTCCGCCTCCCAGCGATTCGATCATCGCGCAGGCGCCGGCTTCTTCGCCGTTGCGATACGTGTGCTTGATACCGGTGGCCGCAGTGATATCCGCGAATTCCGAGACAACGGGAAGCGAGGCGGCTGTGGATGGGACAGTTGCGGATGGGACAGTTGCGGATGCGGCGGCGACGACTGCGGCTGCGGATGTGGCAGCAACGACTCGAGATGGTGCGGCATCCAAGGCAGGTAACGCGGGCGTTGGAAAGCTCGCCGCACCGCCCGCTTCGATCGTGGCGAGCAGTTCCCGAGCCTTCGCGTGCGTGGGATCGATTTCCAAGGCGCTGCGGAGCCACCGCAAGCCATCCGCGGGATCGGCATATCGGATCATCGTCGAAGCGATGGCGAAACGCGTTTCGGCGTCACGCGGGTTGTCCAGCGCCCGCCCCAAGTCGCGTTCCATCGCGTCCAGTGGGGCCGTCGCGGCCGCGACAAACTCGAAGTGTGGCCGCGCCTCGTCCGCGCGCCCCAGCGCCACAAGGCATTTCGCCAGCGAATAACGTGCTGCCGTGTCGCGAGGACGCTCGGCTAACGCGGCGACGAGGTGTGGCAAAGCGGCCGGGAAATCGCTCTCCGCCAGCGCTAACTCGCCAGCCAGTGCCTGGGCTTCCGCTCGTGTCCGAGCCTTAGCCTGTGTCTCTGCGTTAGCCAACGTCTCGGTTCCAGCCAGCTGGCGCGATTCAACCTGCGGGCTCGTTGTTTCCCGCTCCGACGCTAGCGGTTCTGGCGCTGGTGGTTGTCGTGCTGGCGATTCCCGCGCTTCGGGATTTGGAATCTGTTGCGGGACCGGCATTGGCGGCGCGTGCAAGACTTCGTCGACGAGTCTTCTGGCGGCGCCGATCTCACCGGCGGCGAAATGACACTGGGCCAGCCCGAGCGTCGCCATGGCGGTCTGTGGCCGCGCCGCGCGGACTCGCAGGTACTCTTCGCGGGCTTCGTCCCAGCGCCGCGCCTCGCGCAGCGTTTCGGCGCGCCGCAGCCGCATCTCGTGCCGCGACGGCGCCAGGCTCAATCCTTCCGCATAAGCCCGTTCGGCCAGGTCCAAGCGGACGGCCGCCTCCCACGCGAAGCCACGCATGAACCGCGGCTCGGGATCGAGCGGATAGTCGCGTTCCCAGGCGTCGAGCAATCGATGCGCGTCCGCCAACCGCAGGACGCGAAAGTAGCCAGTGACGTAGGCCGCGCAGATTTCGTCGCCGTCCACGCCGCTTTCGCGAAGCAAATCGGGCAAACGAGGCTCGGCGACACGCATATCGCCAGACTGGGCCGCAATCAACAATTGCTCTCGTTCCACAGCGGTTCGCTCGGCGCCGCACTGGCGAGCGGCCGTGATCGCGGCGGCCGCTTCC
This sequence comes from Pirellulaceae bacterium, assembly GCA_044356875.1. Lineage (GTDB taxonomy): Bacteria > Planctomycetota > Planctomycetia > Pirellulales > Pirellulaceae > CAIXSC01. The sequence goes on from JBIKVL010000443.1 coordinate 2,682, forward strand.
TCCAGCCGCCCCGAGCGGCGCTGGACACGAGCGGCGAACAGCCATATTTCGGGATCGCGGGGCGAGAACTGGAGGGCGAGCCGCAGCCCGTCGGCCGCTTGGGCGAGGTCACGCGAGTCGTAAGCCTGCCGTGCTTGCCGTATCGCCCAGTGCGTTGCCAAGGGACGCCACGCGAAGAGGAGCAGCGTGGCGAGAACGGCCACTGCGGCGATCAAACGGGCCCACCGACGGAAGACGGCCCGGCGTTCAACCTCGGGCCGCGAATCCAAGCCGCCTCGAACCTCCGCTTTGCGACGGCCGCCGGCTCGCATCGCTCGTTACTGCAAATCAAACGTGAAGTCGTTGGAGCCGTCGGCAGTCACCTTCTGGCTCAAACCGCTCGTGCCGCGGTTGGCGTACTTCAACGGCAACTCGTCTTTCGCGGTCGGATTGGAGCCCGTGGCCGAGCCAGCCATCGCCTTGCCATAGGCGGCCCCTGGATTCGCCGGGTCATAGGCCGCCCCGGAATCGGCAGCCGTCTTTTTGGCGATGGTCACAATGTAATCGGCGGGCACAGCTCCATCGTTCTCACCGAAGGTCGACAGCGTAAAACGGCCTTGGGCGTCGGTGGCGCCGATCGCGGCCCGCGGCACCGTGTCGCTGAAAAAAGTCACGGTGGCGTCCGCCACGGGCTGGCCCTTGAATTTGACCACGCCCGTGACCTTCGCCCGAGCGGGAAATTCGTCGCCCCCGCAACCTGTCATCGCCATCAATAAGGCGGCCAGCACCACAGCGTTCCAGCACGCCACTCGCTTCGTTCCCACAGTCCGTAAACTCCTCGTCGCGGTGCGCGTTAGTAGTTGCCAACCGGCTGACCGTCGCGCCGATCGCCCAACCGCTGGTAGGTCAGATAGGTGATGGTCTGCGGGAGGAAATGCACCGAACCGTCCGCGAAGACGAACTGGGCGCCGCCCGGATGCCGCGACTTGAATCCCTGCGACGTCTGCCAGTTGGCGAAGTGGTAGCAAGTGAACGAGCCGCTGGAGGTGCCCTGCTTCTCGCCGGGGCAGGTGGGAAAGTTAATGGGAGCGGTCGTCGCGGTCCACAACGCGTTGGCGTTCATCCAGCCACCGCGATGATGGTCGCCGCAGAACGGACGGATTTCCCCCATCGCGATCACATTGGACGTGCCGTCGACAATGTCGGCGAACCGGGACGAAAACGCGTAGCGCGAAAAACAGCCCGAGATTTGACTGCCGTCCTCGGTGCTTCCGTGGCCCACTGGCCCTTGCCCAAAGTCGTTGCCCGGGTAGGAGGCGCAACCGCCACCCTGTCCCGGCATCGCTTGATTGCCAATGGAAGGGGCATAGTTCGACTGTCCCACCGCCGCTCCGTTATAGGTGTCGCTGGGGCACCGATACATTTTGATTTCGCCACGTCCAAACCCCTGCGCGGCGAGCTGCGCTTCGGCGTCTTGCCGGAAGTCGATCCGGTCGAACAACGCGCCTTGCTCGACGTACGGCAACATCTTTACCAGCACGCTGCCTTTGCGGTGCGAGCCTGCTTCCCAGACGTAACCCAAGCCGCCGCCACACGAGCCGGTCCCAGGGTTGGCCGGATTGCAATTGAACGTGCCGGTCGGAAATTGACCCATGACGTCGTGGTAGTTGTGCAACGCGATTCCCAATTGCTTGAGATTGTTGTTGCACTGAGTTCGCCGCGCCGCCTCCCGCGCCGCTTGAACCGCCGGCAGCAACAACGCGACCAACACCCCAATGATGGCGATCACCACCAACAGTTCGACCAAGGTGAAGCCCCACCCCAATCGCGCGTTTCGTAACCGTCGAACCGATCGTCGCATGGAACCACCTGCCCTCGCGGACGCTTCGCCCGCCGACTTCCGCCTTTTCACCGCGTTTCGTAACCGCCGCCTTGTCACCGCCGCCTTGTCAC
>JBIKVL010000483.1:0-4330 GCA_044356875.1 Pirellulaceae bacterium
CATCGCCATCTCCCCCCAATCGAGGCGGCGTCACTGCTCCGGCCAGGTGTAAAAGCCGATGCCCGTGCGACTGACCTACTGAGAGCCAGCACTGGGGCGAAAGAGTAGTAGCGATGCCGATTCCGCCATCGTGACCACCTGGGGGAATATAACACGCCACTACCGATTCGCAACCGCTACCGCCTAGCGGGCGAACGCCTGCCAAATCCGCTCGATCGATTCCGGCGGCAAGTCCCCATTATGGACGACCCAGCGATAGCGGCTCGTTCGCGCCATCCCTGGATCGATCGACCAGTCTCCCAGTTGCGACGGTGTGTAAACCATGTACGGCATCGAGGGATGCCGGTGGCTCGCCCGAGTCCCTCGGACGTTCGGAAGCGAACGGCATTCGTCTTCCAATCTCGGCCTCCTCGAACGGCCATGCCGCCGTAATGGTATTGAGGCAGTCGCAGCGGGCTGGCGGAGGCGCAGCGCACGGTCGACGTGATGTCCCAGACCCAGAATCGATCTTCGGGGCCACCAATGTTCCAAACTCGCACCGCCCATGTTTCGCGCAGCGCCGCTTTCTCTGCGGCATGAAAGCTTCCGCAGACCTCAGCGATCCTACCGATCGACACGACACAGTCCCTTGTTGTTTGAAGTTCAACCGCGGCCGACGAGCGGCATGTCGGTGGCCATGACGGTCATGAACAGGACGTTGGCATCGGGTGGAAGGCTGGCCATATAAAGGACAGCCCGCGCGACGTTGTCGACGTGCATCTTCGGTTCGCGACGACGCTCGCCGTTGGCCTGCAGCACGCCCGTGTCCATTTTGACCGTCATGTCGGTCGCGGCGTTGCCGATGTCGATTTGACCGCAAGCGATGCCGAAGGGCCGTCCGTCAAGCGCCGTGCTCTTCGTCAGGCCCGTGATCGCGTGTTTGGTCGCCGTGTAGGGGGCCGAATGCGGTCGCGGCACTTGTGCGGAGACGGAACCGTTGTTGATGATCCGTCCCCCCGGCGGCGACTGCGACTTCATCAACTTCACGGCCGCTTGCGTACACAGGAACGGCCCTGTCAAGTTCGTGTCGACCACCGATCGCCATTGCTCGAACGTCAGCTCTTCGATCGGCACGGCCGGCACATTGATCCCCGCGTTGTTGAAGAGCAGATCGAGCCGCCCAAAGGCCCGCTCGGTCGCCTCGAAGAGCGCGGCGACGGATGCGGGCTCGCGGACGTCCGTGGCGACCGCCAACGCGTGGCTCGCGGGAACCGCCGCGAGCGCGATCGTTTCCTCCAGCGTTTCGATCCGGCGGCCAGCCAGAACCACCGAGTACCCGGCTTGCAGCAACGCGACGGCCACCGCGCGGCCCACCCCCGAGCCGGCTCCCGTGACCACCGCTGACTTTGAGGAAGGAGACATGGAAAGCCTATGGTCAGCCTATGGTCCGAGTCTGGTCAGCGTCTGGTAAGCGTCTTGTCAGCCTGTGGACAGCCGATGGTCGGCCTGTGGAGCGCCTGGCAGCCTGTGGAAAAACGGGCGATCGCGCCGTCACTCGACATCCAGTTTTCCCGCCGCGATGCGATAGATCATGGCCGGTTCCGGAGAAACACGAAAGGCCGCGCCGGCGGTGAGCGCCAGTCGCAGCGATTGAAACCGCGGCCATTTCGACTCGCGATTCAAGCGGTTGACTTCCTTTCCGTTGACGAGCACTCGGAGGAATTCGCCCGTGAATTCCACTCGGGCACGCAGCGGTTCACCGGCGCGGCTGCCGCCGCGAAGCCGAGGAGGCAGGGACGAAGCCGAGTTCAGATTTCGCTCCGGCCCGCCGTCGATCGACACGCCGCCATCCGGGCCGACGACTACATCGACCGTCGTGGCATCGGCTGCATCGAAAAGAAATCGCAGTTGCTGATGTTGACGCGCGCCTGAGAAGCCGCCGCCATCATGGCCATTCAAGGCGCATTCCACATCCACAAACCAGGGTGAAGTGAAGGCCAAAGGGGGAAGACGGATTTCATGCTGGCCTTCCATCGCCGTGACCTGCAGGCACGGTTTGCCAACCGTGTCGTGAAGGACCGCGAACTGCGACCCCGACCAGCCAACCGGCACGTCGCCGAGCGGCGTTGCGGAAAAGCGTTCGTCCAGCCAGAGCGACCCAGCGGGTGGCGTGGACGCGTTCGCCAAGGCGTTCGCCTCACTCGCCAACGGCCCCGCCAATAGCACGCCGTAAATCCGGGCGTAGTCGCTGTTGAGCCGCAACACTCGGCCCGCGGTGAGGTCGAGTTCGACCCGGTTGACCTGGAAATCGGCGGGCAATCGCATCGCGGTCGCCGTCAATCCCATCACGGCGATCCCCAGAATGCCGCCGCGTCGCGAGAGCTTGGCGGTCGCAGGACGCCCGGTCGGCGGCACAGCCACGACGCGGGGAAAACGGTCGCCCGCGACCACTTCGCCATCCGGGTGCAACTCGACCCGCACCGAGCGACTCTTGTCCTGAATCAGCCGTATTCCCAGCACTTGCGACTGCTTCTGTCCCCCGAAACCTCCGCCTTGGTGGCCATGGATGCGATAGTCCAATTCCAAGTCGAAATCGGCGCCGGCCCGCGGCGGCGGCAACGACAGCAATGGCGTGCCGGCGGGTTCGACGATCACCAGTGAGGGCTTGCCGCCGTCATCCTCCTGAACCGCGTACGCAGCCCCCTTCCAATTTGTCGGGAGCCCACCCTCTTTCACCCCGGAAAAATCCTCGGCGTAGGCCCAGTCGACTGAACCGCCAGTATCTGCCTTCGCGCCAGGAACACTCGCCCCGCCCGCCCCGCTAGCACCTCCCGCGAAACCAGCGCTTGCCGCCCCGCCAGGGGAAGCCGCCTCGCTGGGGGAGGCAGACTCGCTCGCTCCCGCAACCGCTGACGGCCCCGGCTTGGACACCGGTACAGCTTGGCGTTGCTGGAGCAGTCCGAGGGCGAGCAGACCGCCCACGGCGAAAGTGGCCACCGCCGTTAAGCAGCCGATCGCGACCAACCACATCCACCAACGTGAACGTCCACGAATCGCGGGCGCTGCATCGCCAGTAGCGGCGGGACGGCTTGACGTTGTTGCAGGCATCGGCGGCGTCACCTGCGGCGTCGTTTGCGGCCGAGCGGCGTGAGTCGTGGTGGAGGCGAACGCGCGTCCTTGGCTTCCGGACGCCGCACCTCCCGTTGTGTCGCCCGCATGACGGCCGGTTCCGCCTCCAGCGAAACCGCCCGTCGCGCCAGCGGGCTGTTGCTGTTGCGTCAGCGATGGCAGGGCGTTCGGCGACTTGGCGGCGAGCAATTCGAGCAACACCAAGGGCGTCACGCGAGTGGTCCAGAGCGCCAACGAGTCGGCGGCGGCGCCGGGGTGCTGGAAGCGCCGCGCGGCGTGATCGTCCACCATCTTGCCGATGACCGACAGCAGTTCGTCCGGCAAGTCCGCTCGAAGCGATCGCAACGCGGCGATCCGAGGCAGCTCACCCGATCGATTGACCACGCCGGCAATGCCGTCCACCCAATCGGTCGCCGCTCGGCCGGTTAGCAAGCAACCCAACGTCACCCCGAGACTGAAGATGTCCGCGCGGGAATCAAGCGTTGCTTCGCCACGGCATTGTTCGGGCGACATGTACCCCAACGTGCCCATGGTGGTGCCAAACGCGGTCGTGTCGCGGTTGGCCGGCGAAGAAGGCGAGACAGAGACATCGACCCCCTTCACCAGCCCCCAATCGATCACCACGACTCGGGCCCCGGAGCCATGCCGAGCCAACATGAGATTGGAAGGCTTGATATCGCGATGGACCATCCCGCGCTCGTGCGCCGCTTGCAGCCCCGACGCGGCCTGCCGCGCCAGTTCGCAGGCCAGCGCGATCGGCAACGGCCCCAAGCGGCCGACCAACTTGCTGACCGGCAGACCGTCCAGATACTCCATCACCAGATATGGCCCGAACTGATCAATGCCCGCGTCGTGAGCGCGAATCACATGGTCGTTCCGCAGCAATCCGACCGCCCGCACCTCGCGCTTGAAGCGCTCGACCACGCTGGCGGACTCGACCGCCACGCTTTCCAAAGGACGCTTGATCGCCCGCAGTTCATGCAGCATCTTGTGACGTGCCAAAAACACCACGCCGAGGCCTCCGCGATCGAGCTCGCGGAGGATTTCATGGCCTGCGAACTGCCAGGACGAAGCAACCGAGGCAATGGCGATCGTCGGCTGGCTGGCGACCACTGGCCCGCCTGTGTCGGCATCCCGATCTGTGGACGAAACGGACGAGACTCGCGGCGTCGGCGTCGCGAACGGTGCGACCGGCGAGCCAGCGGCGGGCGAGAGTGGTGAG
>JBIKVL010000099.1:0-8944 GCA_044356875.1 Pirellulaceae bacterium
CGAGCACGATCGCGGCCATATCGCGGATCCACGACTTTTTCGAGCCTTTCTCGCCTTTCGCGCCACGGTCCCCGAACGCCGCCGCGAATAAGAGGCACTCGGCGAGCGGCGCGAATGTCTCGGCGCTCACCAAATAGGCAACGCGGCCCCAGCGTGGTTCCACTAACAACGGCAGCACGAGCCCGACGATCGGATAGGTCGCGGCCGTCAGCCAGAACGCGGCGAACAGGCGCCGCCGCGGCGGATGCCTCGGCGACAATCCAAACCATAACACGGGGCCTTCGAAGGCAACGCTCGCGAAATAGCCCAAAGGCAGAAAACGCCAAAGAGCTACCACTTCCTCGATCGCACAACCGATCATGCGATTCGAGAGTTCGTCGAATTCCATCTTCGTGGTCTTCGTGGTCTTCGTGTTGTTGGTGGTTGCTCCGCCCGAGTCCCGTGGTCAACGCCCCGCCGATTCCACTCCGTTCGGGCACCGCTCATAGGAATCGCAGCAGCATCGGAAATTCGGCCAACACATGGAATACGGCCACCGTGAAATAAATGTCACGAGTTGTCGTGTAGTCCAGCGCGAAGCCCGCCCACAAAGCGACCATCAAGCCAACGCCCGCGATCACGACGGCCGCCAAACCGCGTTGCAGACTCCGCGAGCGCCTTGCCACCGGCACTTCGGCCATTCGCCACGGACGAACACCGATCGCCAGCGCGGGCAGCGCTGCCACCCACACGCCGTAATGCAGCAGTTCCAAGTAGGCATGCCAGGCCACGAGGACGCGCGGCGGGATCCACGTCAGCACGTCAGCGCCAGCATGCCATTGCAGCTTCGCCGCCAACACGTCGTCGCCCGGCAACGACGCGGCTTGTCCGCCCCACCACGCCAGTCCCACCAAACATGCCGGCACCGCCCACACCGCCGCACGGTACGAGACGTGCCACGCGGACCGCCTTCGCCTCAATTCCCGATCGAGAAAGACGAGCGCCAACAATGGATGCAAGTAAACCAGGGCGACATTGAACCAATAAGGCGCGAACCAAGTCATGGAAAGCAATCCCAAGGCGCTCGGCCACAGCCAAGGCCATTCGCGTCGGGGAGGCAACCGCCGTCGCCACTCGGCCATTCCCGCAACCCACAAGATCAAGGCCGTATTCCAGCCCGCCAGCAGCGTCGCCTCGGTTTGCTCGCCAAACCACCGGAAACGCACCGTCACCGCGTACGCGACAAAGGCAAGCGTCAGCGCGATGACGCCACCCGCCGCCGCCCAGGAAAATCCGGCGAGCGGTCCGAAACGTCCCGGCATGCGACCCAGGAAGTACCGTGCTTCAAGCCAATTGTGCGGGCCGGCGAACAACATCACCGCGACGAGCGAAACGCCAAGCGGCGCGGCATGAACGCCCCATGCCAACACGGCGAATGCCAATGCGAGGGCGGCCGCCGCGTACAACGACGCTCTGCTCCTCGTCGATGTGGCCATCCATGAATTCATCTTCGCAGGAACAACGTCACGCGATCGCCAGCGTCGGTGACTTCCAATTGAATGAGCTGTTGGCGTTCGCCGGGCGGCAACGCGATATCCGCCAGGGCCGGCGTCCCGCCACCCCACGAGGAAAACGCCCAGGCAATCCCTCCCGTCAGCAACAGCACGCCAGCCGCCCCCGCCGTCCAGCCCCGTTTGCCAACCACCATTCGCCGTCGCCAGACGAACGGCGCCAGGGCGGCGGCCGCCGCCAGCAAGAGGGCCGCAATGACCGTTCCCATAAAAGGCGCCGCCATTCGCGGACCGCCGGAGACGATCACATCGCTGGGCGCCGCCATCGCCCCGTCGCCCGATTTGAGCAAGTTTTCCAAGGTCTTTCGCGGAATCATGATCCGGCACTCGACCTGCCGCGGCACATTGTCCGGCCCGCGTAGGATTCGAACCGGAGCCCGAATTCCCGTCGCTTCCACAGCCTCCCCCGCCGGTTCCGTTCGAGGCTGCGGCCGAGGCAGCGGCGGCCGACGTCCCGGCACCAACAAATCTCCCCGCGCCTCCATCGGTCCCATGCCCAGCACGAGCGCCGCCAGCATCAGCGCCGCCAACATCAGCGTTGCCAGCATCGGCCCGTAACACGTCAATCCATGACCTGCGTTCATTGTTCGTTCACGCACAAAACACCAAGGGTAAGGGTAAGAGGAGGGGAACAGGGTTCAGTTTTCACTAGGGCAGGGATCAGTTTTCAGGAGGGCAGGGGGGCTGGAAACCAAGCACCGACAGTGAAGCGGCAGCGGGATGAAGGGTTAGCGAAAAGAACTCAGACAGCCGATATGGCTCAGGGGCGGGCATCTAAGTCACTATCCACTAACCACTAACCACTAGCAACTAGCAACTAGCAACTAGCAACTATCCCAACAGTCCCTGGACAATGTTTCCATGGACATCGGTCAAGCGGAATTGGCGGCCTTGGTAGCGGAACGTGAGTCGGGTGTGGTCGATGCCGCACAGATGTAACAGCGTGGCTTGCATATCATGGACGTGGACCGGGTTCTCGACGATGTTCCAGCCGAAATCGTCAGTGGCACCGTAGACGGTTCCCTTCTTTACGCCGCCGCCCGCCAGCCACCAGCTATAGGCGCGTCCGAAGTGGTCGCGGCCTTTGGGGCTGGCCGGATCGCCCTGTCCAAAGGGCGTGCGTCCGAACTCGCAGCCCCACACGACCAGGGTGCTGTCGAGCAACCCGCGTTCCTTGAGGTCGCGAAGGAGAGCCGCCGCGGGGCCTTCGGTGTCTTTGCATTGCGCTTCCAGCTGCGTGTACAGATTGCCGTGCTGGTCCCATCCCGAGTGCATCAGTTGCACGAAGCGGACGCCCCGTTCGAGCAGCCGTCGAGCCACCAGGCAATTGTTGGCGAACGTGCCTTTGACCAATGCGTCCGCACCGTACCGCTCGAGCGTGGCGGGTGTCTCCCGCGAGAAATCGACCAATTCGGGAACGCTCGACTGCATCCGGAACGCCATTTCGTACTGCGCGATCCGCGTGTCGATTTCCGGATCGCCGTAGTCGGCCAGATGGTCGGCGTTGAAGGCGGCGATTTCGTCCAGCAACGCGCGGCGGGCCGCTGGAGGCACTCCGGGCGGGTTCGCCAGGTAGGGCACCAAGTCGCCCGTGTTGCGAAACCGCACGCCTTGGTAGCGGCTCGGCAAAAATCCGCTGCCCCAGTAATAGTCGAAGAACAATTGGCCGCACGTTTTGCCTTTGTCGCTCGAAGTCATCACGACGAAGGTTGGCAGGTTTTCCGTCTCGCTGCCCAATCCGTAAGACAGCCAAGCGCCCATACTGGGCCGACCTGGCGTTTGCGCGCCGGTCATGAACAGCGTCACTCCTGGGGCGTGATTCACCGCCTCGGTGTTCATGCTTCGGACCAAGCACAATTCGTCGGCCAGGGCCCCGACGTTGGGCAGCATCTCGCTCATCATGATCCCGGCCTCGCCGTACTTCTTGTGCGGCTTGATCGCGGGCACGCAGGGCCACTTGCCGTAGCCGGCCGACATCGTGGACAGCCGCGTGGCGCCGCGAACTTCGGCCGGAATGTCCTTCCCCTGCATTTCCCGGAGCATCGGCTTGTCGTCGAAGAGATCGACGTGCGACGGTCCACCGCCCTGCCACAGGACGACGACCCGTTTCGCTTTGGGCGCCCAGTGCGGCAGGTCCGGCAAGCCCGGTACCTTAAGCTGCGCACCGACTGCGTTCTGGCCGACCGCGTTCTGGCCGACCGCGTTATCGCCAGCGGCGTTCGAGCCGCTCGCCGCCGCTGCTTGAATGGGCTCGTCGGCCGCCGCGCCGCTCGCTCGCAACAGCGACGCCAAGGCCGCGACGCCGACACCGCCGGCCGTCGACCCAAAGAATTGACGGCGCGTCACGCGCGCCGCGTTTTCACGCATCAGCTGTTCGATCATGTTCCACCTCTTCTTTTGCTGGAGCGCTTCGTGGCAAGTTCGCCGCCCACACCACGCGATTACTCGCGGGTGAGCGCTTCGTCGATGTTGAATATCGCGAGGCAGACAGCGGTCAGCGCCGCATGTCCGTCGACCGGCAGCTTTTCGTCCCGTTTGCGTTCTCCGACCGCCAGGAGTTGCTTGGCCGCTTCGGCATCGGCTTGATAAATGGCCAGTTGGCGTTCGAAGGCGCGCCGCAGCAACTGCTGGTCGCGTTCCCGTGGCGGTCGGCAGACCACTTGGCGAAAGGCGAACGCGAGGCGTTCGTCGAGCGTCCCGGCCGACTGCCAAGCCCGCTCGGCGAGCACTCGAGCCGCTTCGACCCACGTTGGATCGTTCAGCGTGGTGAGGGCATGGAGCGGCGTACTGGTGAGCGACGGGCGGACGCGGCAGGTTTGCCGATTCGACGCGTCAAACATGTTCGCGGGCCCAACCGTGCGGCGCCAAAACGTGTAGAGGCTCCGGCGGTATAAATCGTCGCCATGGGACGCCGGGTAGGTGAAGTCGCGTTCCTTGGTGATGGCCAGCGACTCCCAGACCGCGTCCGGCTGATAGGGATAGACCGGTTTTCCGCCCAGTTTCGGGATTAGCAATCCAGACGCTGAGAGGGCCCAGTCGCGGAGGAGCAGCGATGGCATGCGGAAGCGGCTGGCCCGAGCATACAGGCGGTTTTCGGCGTCGCGCGTCCGCAAATCGGGCGTCACCCGGCTGGACTGGCGATAGGTCGCGCTCATCACGATCAGCTTCTGCAACGCCTTAACCCGCCAACCGCTCTCCTGAAACTCAACGGCCAGCCAATCGAGCAACGGACCATGCACCGGATACTCGCTTTGAACGCCGAAGTCCTCGGCGGTTTTCACGATTCCCTGGCCGAAGAAGTGCTGCCAAATCCGGTTCACTTGGACCCGCGCGGTCAATGGATGGTGGGGCGATATAAGCCACTGCGCCAGCCCGAGCCGATTTAGCGGCGCGCCGTCGGGTAAGGGCGGCAGAAACGCGGGCGCGGCGAATTTCACCTTCTCCAGCGGCTTTAGATACTCGCCGCGATCCAGGATCGAAGTCTCGCGCGGCCGTTCGTCGCTCATCACCATCACCCGCGGCAGATTGTCCGCCTTGTAGGCGTTCAACTGCTTGCGTAGTTCATCCGCCTTCCCGAGCGCCGGCAACTTGCCGGCCAGCGTTCCGCGCACTTTCTCGTCGAAGTGCTTTCGAAGTTGGGTCTCGACAGCCAGTTTCTGATCGGCCGAACGTTCGTTTTCCGGCTTCCGTAGCAGCGTGGCCAAGGCGTCGGGCAACCCTTTGCCTTCCGCCGGTTTACCGTCGGCGAATAGTCCTGCCCGCCAACCTTCATAGGCGGTGTCGGACACGCGCTTCGCCTCGTCCTCGGCCGCCTTGATCTGTTGTTCAAAATCGGCGATGCGGACCTTGTTTTCCTCCGTCGGGGCTTCGACGAATGGGGCCGCGACGCGGATCCGGGACGAGAAGAACTGCGGCGTGCCGGACTCGGGCACCCGATTGAATGCGTCGAGCAAACCGTAGTAGTCCCGCATCGTGATCGGGTCGTATTTGTGGTCGTGGCATTGAGCGCACGCCATCGTCAGTCCGAGCCACGTGGTGGCGGTCGTGTCGACGCGATCGAACAGATTGACAAACCGTTGCTCTTCCGGAATCGCGCCGCCCTCGCCGTTCAGCAAGTGGTTGCGATTGAAGCCGCTGGCGATTTTTTGGTCGAGCGTGGCGTTGGGCAACAAGTCGCCCGCGAGTTGCCACAGCGTGAATTGGTCGAACGGCATGTCCGAGTTGATCGCTTGGACCACCCAGTCGCGCCAGATCCATTGCCACGTGTCGCCATCCTGCTGGAATCCGTTGCTGTCGGCATACCGAGCCGCATCGAGCCACGGCAACGCCATCCGTTCGCCGAAATGCGGGCTGGACATCAAGCGGTCCACCAGGCGCTCGTACGCCTTCGGATCGTTGTCGGCGACGAACGCATCAACCTCGGCGGGCGTGGGCGGCAATCCGATCAAGTCGATCGACAAGCGTTTGATCAAGGTGGCTCGATCGGCCTCGGGCGATGGCTCCAGGCCAAGCGCTTCCAGTTTGGACAAGACGAACCGATCGATCGCGTTTTGGGGCCATGACTCGCGTTTTACCGACGGTTCGACGGGACGCGTCGGGGCGATGTACGCCCAGTGGTTGGCATACGCCGCGCCCTCCTCAATCCAACGCTCCAGCATTTTCTTCTGGGCGTCGGTCAATCGCCGGTTCGATTTCGGCGGAGGCATCTGCTGGTCAGCGTCGGTCGAGCGAATACGTTGCACGAGTTCGCTAGCGGCCAAATCCCGCGGCGCGATCGCCTTGGCCGCAATCGCCGACTCGCGAACGTCCAGCCGCAAGTCCGCCTGCCGTTTGTTCGCGTCCTGGCCGTGGCAGTAGAAGCAATTTTCCGAAAGGATCGGACGAATGTCGCGATTGAAATCGAGCGGGGCGGGTGACGGTTCGGCAGCCGCGGTCAAGTCGCGAGCGGAAGGGGCGGACAACGCGGAAACGAGTAGGAATGCGTTCACAAGAGTGAACTGGATGGCGGCCCGGCGGCGAATCCACCTCGAACCCCACAACGCAACGCTTTGTGTTGTCCCCTCAACGCACTTGCGCATGGCGTGCCTCACCCATCAATTGTGGAACAGGTATCCGTCACCTCGAATTGTCGTTGGAATCGCCCACCTTGCAAGCCGCCTGGGAGCCCGCCGCGTTCAGGCGCCACGGTGCGTTCAGGCGCCACGGTGCGTCGGAGCAAGCGAACAAGCCAGTTTGGAAATGGAAGGTCACCAGAGCCCGCCCGACGACCTTGGTCCTCAGGCGGCTTTCCGTGGTGGCCGACGGCGGGCCGATTCGCCGCGGAGTTCTTCGCGGAGTTCCTCCGTGGTCATCCACAGCGACCGTTCGAGTCGCCACCAATTCCAGCCGTAGTCGATCAATCCGACGGCCACCAGCAAGCCACTGGCGTAAACGCCTGTTTCCAAAATCGCCGCGGCGATCGCCGCGGCCGGCGACAGGACGGTGCCGGACTGCCCTGATAGCGGCTCTTCGAGCGGCAACTCGCCCCGGAAGAGCGGCTCCAAACGCCAGAACGCGACACCCACGACGACTCCCACTTGGGCCATCCCGAACAACGCGTCGCGGAGTCTTCTACCGGTGCCGCCCGCCCCAGTTCCCAACGGATTCTCCCAACGTTCGGCAAGCCTTTCGGGACGGAAGAGAAATCCAAATTGCCCGATGTTGGCGAGGACCGCGATCGCGACCACCAATGACAGCCAAGGCGCGACGATGACGCCGACCGACATCAGCAGCTCACGGGCCCGATGCTGCGGCTGAACGTCAGCGACACGGGTCCACGCCCCGCCACTCCAAGGCCGCTCGGCGGTGGCGCGGATGCCGTTCCAGAGCCATTCGCCGCCCCAACGGAGCGCGGCCATCATGACCAACAGGACCAGCGCGCTCGCGAGAAGCCGGCTGTGCGCGACGCGTCCCGACCGTCGAGCCTCCTCGCGCCGCCGCGGCGTGGGGGGAAACAGCCGATCGGCTTCGTCGTCGCCCATGCTCATCGTGTTTCCCCGATCAATCGCGCCGCCGACGAATCCCCGCCGATCGTTGACAGCGGTTCAGACAGCGACCCCGACAGCGGTTCAGACAGCGGTTCAGACAGCGGCCCCGACCGCGGTTCAGACAGAATCGATGAAGGCCAAGCGTCCCACAGTCGCTCGATTTCAACTGGAAGCAAGGTTCCCAAACTGGCCAAGCTCAAGGCGATCGAGCCCAAGACCACGAGCCAAATTAAGGCCGCCATCCAGGATAGCGTCTCCATTTGCGGAAGAACGCGGCTCAGCAATCCCGCCGCCAACGTCGTCGTCCCGGCGGCGATCAGCGCGGGGAACGCGATGCGAAATGCGATCGAGGCGCTCCGGGTGAGGGCGGCGATCAGCGAATCGGCCAGCGAATGCGTCTCCTGACCTAGCGTTGCCGGAGTTCCCAACACTGCGGGGACGTTTCCATTGGCGACCGCGTTCGCGGAACCGCTCAACGCCAACGGCCACGACACGTAACTCTCCATAACTCCATCCACCAGTTGCCGATGGCCGCCGGCCAACAGGAAGACGGCGATCGCCGTCCATTCCATCAACCGCGACAGGGGGCCGAGCTGTCCGGTGCCGTCGCTGTCGGCCGACTCGCCGTGGTTCCCGGCGCCTCCGGCCATTTCCGCGAGCAACTGGCCCGCGCCGGCCGCGCCGGTGATCAGCAATCGGACGGTCAATCCCAAAAGCAAACCGATCGCCAATTCCCGGGGACCAAGCCGCCAAACGGCTGACCAACCGTCGGCGGTCGTGAGCGACGAATGGCCCAACTGTGCCGGGGCCACCACGAAGGCGACAAGCACTGCCAGCGCGGCGCGTAGCCGGCCAGGCAACGCCCGTCCGCCCAGTCCTGGCGCTAAGAACATCGCCGCGCCGATACGCAGGGTGAGCAGGATTCCTAGCGGGGCTGTCAACACGGCGGTCACGCTGCCAGGCATCGCGTTCATCCGCCTCCCGCCATCATGGGCGATTGGCTCAGGACATCCCGGGAAAAGTCGACCAATCTTTCAATCAGCCAGGGCAAACCGACCAGCACCACTAGGCCGACGCCGAGAATCCGCGGCGCTAAGGAAAGCGAAGGATCGTGGACTTGCGTCAGGGCCTGAGCCAGCCCGCATATGAGCCCGATCGCCAATCCGGCGAGCAGGATAGGCGCGCTCAGCAGCAGCGCGATCCAGACGGTTTGCTGCCCGAGTTCGACAGCCCATTCCGTGCTCATAGAATCATCTTTCTAGTAAAAGAGCCCGCGTCTTTCGAGTCGGATGGAGTGCCGCTCGGAACGCTAGATCTGAAAGCTTTCCAGCAACATGCTCACGACAAGGCGCCAACCGTCAAGCATAA
>JBIKVL010000100.1:0-8914 GCA_044356875.1 Pirellulaceae bacterium
TCGATCCACGAACGGTTCCCACGACTTCGTTGTTGGCCGACGCCTGCACGAAGTAGGCGTGCCGATCCGAGGGGACCGCGACGGTCAGCCGCGAGCTCGGCAACGATTCGAGTGGCCAACGTTGCTCAGCGACAAAAACTTCGTACTTCAGCCGTAAATGTCCGAGATAGGCGATCGGGTCGCTATCGGGGGTGAAGCATTTCAGGCGGATCGGCGAGTCGGCGGCCATCAGGATGTCCATCCGGTGAGACGCGTCACTGTTTCTTGGGACGGGGAACTCGGCTGCGTTGGCCGCGGCCCCGCGTTTTACCCCGCCCCTTGCTCCCGCTGAATTCGACATCCCGGACGTCTTTACCCACCTCGTCGCGCAATTGCGTGATGCGGTCGCGGAGCGACGCCGCCCGTTCGAACTCCAAAGCGTCCGCGGCCGCCATCATCTCGGCTTCCAACTCATTGAGGTACTCGGCGGTGATCACCTGCGTTTCGTCGTTGCGGCCCACGGCGGCGTTGGCGCGGCGATGGGCGTCGGCCTCCGCCTCGATCCCCTCGTGGATCCGCTTGCGAACCGTTTCCGGCGTGATGCCATGTTTCTGGTTGTATTCCTGCTGGATCCGCCGCCGCCGCGTCGTTTCGTCGATGGCGTTGCGCATCGAATCGGTCATCTTGTCGGCGTAGAGGATCACTTTCGCGTTGACGTTTCGCGCCGAGCGGCCGATGGTCTGGATCAACGAAGTTTCGCTGCGCAGGAATCCCTCTTTGTCCGCGTCCAGGATCGCGACCAACGAGACTTCGGGCAGATCGAGTCCTTCGCGGAGCAGATTCACGCCGACCAGCACGTCGAACTTGCCCTTGCGCAGATCGCGAAGCAGTTCGACGCGTTCGAACGCGTCCAATTCGCTATGCAGCCACTTGCAGGCCACCTTCTGGTTGTTCAAGTAAGCCGACAAGTCTTCGGCCAGCCGTTTTGTGAGCGTCGTGACAAGCACCCGTTCGCCCGCCTTGATGGTGATGCGGATGCGTTCGAGCAGATGCTGGACTTGGCCGCGGGCCGGCGACACTTCGATTTCCGGATCGAGCAACCCGGTGGGGCGAATGATTTGCTCGACCACTTCCCCGCCCGACTTTTCCAGTTCGTATTCGCTCGGGGTCGCCGACACAAACACCGCTTGGACGACTTTTCCCTCCCATTCCTCGAAGGTCATCGGCCGGTTGTCGAGCGCGCTGGGGAGCCGGAATCCGTGTTCGACCAACGTCATCTTCCGGCTGCGGTCGCCCGCGTACATCGCGCGGATCTGCGGCACCGTCACATGCGATTCGTCGATGAACAGCACAAAATCGGACGGAAAGAAGTCGTAAAGGGTGTGGGGCGGCGAACCGGCGGGCCGACCGGAAAGATGCCGGCTGTAGTTCTCGATGCCGGGGCAATAGCCCACCTCGTGCAACATCTCGATGTCGAAACGGGTCCGCGCGTTCAGCCGCTGGGCTTCGAGCAGCCGACCGCTCTCCCGCAACACTTGCAGCCGCTCTTCCAACTCCTCGCGGATCGCCTCGACGGCGCCGGCGATCCGCTCTTCCGGCAGCACGAAGTGCTTCGCGGGATAAACGTAGAATTGCCGAGTTTCGGAGATCGTCTGGCCACTAGTCGGATCAATGATCGTGATCCGCTCGATCTCGTCGCCCCAAAACTCGACCCGCACGGCGAACTCTTCGTACGACGGCCGAATCTCGACGCAATCGCCCCGCACGCGGAACTTGCCGCGTTCAAACGAGATGTCGTTGCGGTCGTACTGGATGTCGATCAACCGCCGCAGCATGTCGTCGCGGTCGACCACCTCGCCGACAATCAACGGCACCATCATCTGCTTGTAGTCGTCGGGCGACCCCAACCCGTAAATACTGGACACGCTCGCCACGATCACCACATCGCGGCGGCTGACCAGCGAACTCGTCGCGGCCAGGCGCAACCGGTCGATCTCCTCGTTGATCGACGCGTCCTTCTCGATGTAGATGTCGCGCTGCGGAATGTACGCTTCCGGCTGGTAGTAGTCGTAATAGCTGACGAAATAATGCACCGCGTTCCGGGGAAAGAATTCCTTGAACTCGCTGTAGAGCTGCGCGGCGAGCGTCTTGTTATGGGAGATGACCAGCGCGGGCCGATTCATGTTCCGGATGACGTTCGCCATCGTGAACGTCTTGCCGGAACCGGTAACGCCCAGCAGCACTTGATGGCGCCGACCCTGCCGCATCGCCTCGGTTAGAGCGGCGATGGCTTGGGGCTGGTCGCCGGAAGGCTGGAATTGGCTGGCGAGCTGGAAGTCCACGGCAAAGATCCCTGGCCAAACCGCGCATGATCCGTGAAGCCCGACGTCGCGCGGGACGACGGCTCCAGCCACAAATACGGCCGCAATCGCTCCAGAGTCTTCGGCCCAATCCCCCGCACCCGCCGGAGATCGTCCAACCGCGCGAACCCGCCTACCCGCTCGCGATGCTCGACAATTCGCTTCGCCGTCGTTTCGCCGATCCCCGGCAACAGCGTCCACTCTTGCCACGGGGCCGAATTCACTTCCACTTGGAAACGCGGACCGTCGCGGTGTTCAGCGGCCGTCCGCGATTCGCCATGCCGCAATCCGCGTTCCTCCAGCTTCCGCCAGCCGCTCCACGCCAGCCAAGCCGCGAGCGCGATCCAACCAACGGCGACCAATCCAAGGATCGTTCGCTGGTCGGCGGGCGTCAGCCACTGGCCCGCCCTTAGCGGCGGCCGAGCCGCTCGACGGGAACGATCTTGCGACGCTTGAGTCGGCGTTGGCTGAATCATCCGGCAACCTCCTCCTTCGCCCCGTCCCGGTCTCCCGTGCCTCCTTGAGCGGGCATATTATGGCGACCGGCGGGGCATCTGGCGAGCGGCCCCTGAATGAGGAACTTCCCCGGAGCAGCCCATGGCCAAGGAATTTCGCCAACGCGATTGGGATCGCCACAGCGAAGACGATTGCCGACAACTCGTGAGGCTCGCGGTTCGCGAAGACCTCGATCGAGCCCACGACTGGACCACCGTGATCCTGGTTCCCCGCGAAGCCCGCGGCGCCGCGCGGATCGTCGCCCGCCAGGCCGGAGTGGTCGCGGGACTCGCCCTCGTGCCCACGATTCTCGACGAACTGCAGGTCGACGTCGCATTCGAAGCGACGGCGCGCGACGGCGATCCGCTCGTCCCAGGACAAACGGTCGCGCGGCTGGCCGGAACGGCGCGCGACCTGCTTACCAGTGAACGGATTGTGCTGAATTTTCTCAATCGACTGACTGGCATCGCGACGCTGACGCGGCGGTATGTCGACGCGATCGCCGGAACCGGCGTGCGACTCTATGACACTCGCAAAACGGCTCCCGGCTGGCGGCGGCTCGAAAAATACGCGGTCCGCTGCGGCGGGGCTCGCAACCATCGACTGGGACTGTTCGACGCAGTGCTCATCAAAGACAACCACCTCGCGTTCGCGGGCGCGTTGCCCCCCGCCGAGGCGGTTCGACGGGCCAAACAACATCTCGCCGAACACGGCACCGCCGAAATCCGCGACGCGATTGTCGAAATCGAAGTCGACACGCTCGAGCAACTCCGCGAAGTCCTTCCCGCCGGGCCCGACATCGTTTTGCTGGACAACATGACCACCACGCAGCTTCGCGAGGCTGTCACGCTCCGCAACGCCGTCGCGCCCGAGGTGGAACTGGAGGCGTCCGGCGGCATCCAGTTCGCATCCCTCCGGTCCGTCGCCGAAACGGGCATCGACCGCATCAGCGTGGGGGCCCTGACCCACTCGGCCGTGGCGTTCGACTTCGGTTTGGACTGGGAAACTTGAATCCCAATCGGCCGAACGCGACTATTTCCCAGTCAAAGTTTGACAATTGGGAAACAAATACTAGGTTTCAAGAGCTTGGCCGTCCCTGGGGAGAGGTGGCCATAGCGATGGGCGGCGGGGAGTAGCTGGGAGCTCGAGGGGACCCCGCCGCCTTTTTTCGTACACTTTTCAGCGGCCATCGATCAGCGGTCAACGAAAAACGATCAGCGATCGGCCGCCATCGGTTCGCCAGCCAGCGGTCAGCCAGCCGGCGGTCAGCCAGCCTGCTGCTGGCTGCCGACGGCAACGCCTGCGGTGACGGTGCCGAATTCGCACGGCTAGCGGCCGCGGAGTCGGTTGGCCACTACTTGGCCAAACAGACGCGCGGTGTCGTAATTCTCCGCCGTGATGAACTGGCCGTCGACGATCACATCGTCGGCGGCGGTGCCCGTATTTCCGTACTGGCCGTTCGTGAACACCGTGGCGCCGTTGGTGTCGGCGTGCCAGCGGGACAATTGCGCCGCGCTGATGCTGCTCGGGGGAGACGGCCCCGCGAAGGTGCTGACCGTTCGGCCGCGGAGCGGGCTTTCGTTGTTCACCCGCGCCCACGCCAGGACGCTGACACCGTGGCACAACGCCGTGACCAACTTGCCCTGCGCGACAAAATCGTTGATCAACCGATTGACGCCCAAGCGCAAATCGGCAGAGCCGTTATAGGCGGAATCCTGGTATGTGCCGCCAAACGCGAATTGGTATTGGCTTGCGCCCCAACCGCCGACGAAGACGATGGCCGAATAGTCGGCGGCCCGCACATTGGCCAACGCGATGTCCGGCATGACTTGGCCTGTGCCCGAACCTTGGCCCGAGTTGGCATGGGGCGTGGATAGTTCGTGCCGGGCGGCGGCGACCACCACACCAATGCCCGCCGCTTCCAACTGGGCTCGCGGTTCGGCGTACTCTTGGTAATAGAAATCGCGGTTCGCGATCACCATGAGGACCGGCAGGATCGGCGCTACGTCATTGTCCGCGATCGTCACGGTCGCGGCACCCGCCGAGCCGACGGTGTACGCCGCGCTCGGCGCCACGGCGAGCGTGGCCGCTTCATTCGCGTCGACCAGCGTATCGTCGATAGGCCGCAAGACGATGGTCATGGACGCCTGGCCGGCCGGGATCGTCGCGGTGGTTCCAATGGCGTCGTAATCGACGCCGTTCGTCGCCGCTCCGCTGATCGCGAGGTTGACGGTCAGCGGAGCTGTCGTGGGCCCGGTTCGCGTGAGTGTGAACTGCCCCGGATCCCTGCCCGCCTCCGCCGCAAGCGCATCGGTCGCGGCGATCGTCACAGTCGGCGGCTGCTCGTCGCTGATCAGCTCGACGATGGCCGAATCGACGGCTCCGAGGTCGTAATCCGCCGTGTCTGCGAGCCTGATCATAATCGTTTCAATCGTCTCGATTGTCGGATCGTCGTAAGGGATGACCGTCACGGTCGCGATCGCTTGTCCGCGGGCGAATGAGGCGAATCCGCTGAGCGGCGCGTAATCGAGTCCGCCGACCGCCGTGCCGCTGGCTGTGTAGCGGGCGACCAGCGTGCTATTCAGGTTGCCGGTGCGCGTCAGGGTGAAAACGCCACGGTCATTGCCGATCTCGTGGGCGGTCGCGTCGGTCGCCGCCACGCTGACTCGCGGTGTTTCCGGAGTCGGCGCGAGATCATCGCTGAGGATATTCAACCGCGCGGCGCCTTGAGGCCCGATGAGGTAGTGGTTGGCCGGATTGATCGTGAGCACGACGGTTTCCGTGTTCTCGACCGCTGTGTCGTCGATCGGAATCACCGGGATGTTCACGGCCGATTGGCCGACTCCAAAGGTGACAGACATCGGAATCGCTTGGAAGTCGGCGGCGGTCGCCGTTTGTTGGCCGAACAGGAGATAGACGGTGAGTGCCCGATCGACATTTCCGGTTCGGGTGACCGTGAACTGGCCCGGATCGCGTCCCGCCTCGGCGGCGTTCGGATCGGTCGCGACGATGTTGAGCGTCGGCGCCAGCGGCGACACATCGTCGCTGGCGATACGCACGCTCCCCGTGGAGGTGGCGGTGCTGATGAGCGAATAGCCGAAGCCCGGCTGCAAGGTCACGATCACCGTCTCCGGAGCCTCAACGCGGGCGTCATCCAAGGGCGTTATGGTGATGAGAGCCGTATTGTCATTGGCTGGGAAAGTGACAGAACCGCTCAGCGCGCCGTAGTCGGCGCCGGCGGAGGCCGTGCCGGCGACGGCGTAGCTAACCGTCAACGGTTGCGTCAGATCGCCGCCGCGGGTCACTCGGAAGGAAGCCGTTCCCAGTCCCGCTTCGTGCGCGATCGGATCGGCGGCGTTGATGGTGACGAGCGTCGGCGTCGTGGTGAAGAGCGTGCCGGCGCTGGCTTCGAGCAGCGCTCGATAGGAATGAGCGGTGCTCAACGGCTGATCCTGGGAGAGCAACACGCCGAACAGTCCCCACTGCGACGGCTGGTCGCGATCGGTGAGTTTGTAGTGGACGTAGGCGTCGAGTCCGGCCGCGTTTTGCATCCGCAGGTAATCGCGGAGCACATCGGCCATCCGCGGATCCTTCGTGGCTTGATGGAAAACGTTTTGATAGGAGCCGCCGCGGCTGTCGAGATGCGGGCCGCCCTCGTAAGCGAGCAGTTGAATATCGCGTCCCAACCGCGTCGCGAAGTCGTCCGCCAACTGCTGATGGCTGACCGTCATTTGCGCGCTCACGGCGATATTCCCGCGCATGTCCGCCAGAACTTGGTCGATCGAGGTGGTCGCCGAGTAGGACGCGCGCTGGGCTGCGCTCGGGCCGAAATACGGAGCGATCGCGATCGCGTCGAAGCTGCCATTCATGTTTTCGAGAATCCGCTCGGTAATCCACGAGTTGGCCGCCATTCCACCGGCCGTTCGAACGATCCGCTCGGTTTGGCCCGCGAACACTTCGCTCCAAATGTCCATATCGCGGGCCGCTTCGCGTCCCACGATTTGCCAGTGGGTAAGTCCCGCGTTCGCGGGCAAGCGGGTTTGGTCGGCGATCCACGCGTAGGATTCAAAACCGGGCGCCGAGTTCCATACTTCGTTCGACCACTCGACATACGCCTTGCGGCCCGGTTCCAGATTGTCGCGGACATAGGTCGCGAAGTTGCGCACGAAACCGTCGTCGGCCTGATGGGGCATGTTGAACCAGGGATCGGCGTCCAGTTCGTTCGCCAATTGCACCATGTGTTCGACCGAAATTCCGTTGGCCATCGGCCCCGACATGCCGCTCGCCTGACGGGCGTCATTCGTGTCGCGCCGGTCGCTCCAGCTTTGGATGTCCGACGTGTTCGTCTCCTGCGTCTGCATGAACCGCAAGATGCCGAAATCGCTCAGCCGTTCCCGGTACAGAGGATGGAAGGGGGAAAAGTCGGCGCCCGGCTGCCAGCGTTGTCCGGCAAAGCTTTCGCCGTTGTAATCCGGCATCCAGACATGCACGTCGCGGATCGGATCGGCGTTGCTCATCGAGTTGATCGACAGGTAGATGCCGCCCTGCCCCGGCGTGACGTTTAGCAGCGCGAAATTCCGGCCATCGTCGGTGCGTCCGCGGGAAATCTCCCGCGCGTCGAAGCCGAACTGCAAATCGCCGGTTCCCGTCCATTCAGCGCGGTACGTCCCCGCCGGATACTTCCCGTTCAGCTCGCGGAACATCAGCGTCCCGAGCCGCTGTTGCATGAGGTGGCCGTTGGCGTTCTGCCACGTGGCGAGTTGCGTCGGCCACCCGTTCGCGTCGGTTTGCACCGGCACGAACGAGCCGCCGTTGAAGTCGAACTGTCGCGTGACCGTGTTGTAGGCGTGGCTGATCCAGGGACGGGAATGCTGAAAGATGTCGGTGAACATCCAATTCGGCGTGTAGTCGTTGACCGAGTCGAGATTCATGCCGATGGCCATCGGCGACGCCGACATGGTGTCGCGGCGCTCCATCGTTTCGATCAGCCGCGGGCGTTTCCGCCGCTTGTTCCGCGTCCGCGCGGCGCCTTGTCGGCCCCGGCCCCGCCATACGCCACTTACCGCTTGCCAGCCACGACGCATCGACGACAGGAAGCTTGCCATACCGCACCCCTCTCCGTTCCCTCGTGAATGGGAACTTTTGTCTGGAACTGAAATGAAACGTCCGCACTCCCGACAAGAGAGGAATGGAATGCGGCTCGGGCGCCTTTCAGCAAACGCGAAATATTTTCGGATCCGCGAATTGGCCCCCAAAAAAGCGGGGAACCGAAAAGCGGGGAGCCGAGAAGCGTTGCCATCACCGACCGGCGCTGGTTGAAAGCGACAAGTCGATTCGGTTCAATCGCTTGCATGTGATGAAAAAGGGAAGGGTCGAGACACTCGGAATCACCCCAAGGCAAGAACAGTTGTCCCTGTTGGCTGAAGGCCAATCTCAACCCCTTGTGTCGCTCCAGAAGGTCCCTTTTTGGCGGCAATTCGTTGACGCCCGCCAACCCATTGTCGTTCGCCTATCGGCGCATGGATCATCCGCCCTAGTTTGAGCCACCACGAAGGGCACGAAGGTCACGAAGAAAGAATCTGACGAATTCGCCAATCGCGTGACCGAGTGTGTGATCGAGGTTCACCGTCACCTTAGGCCGGGACGAAAAGTTGGCATCCAACGCTTCGTTCTACTCGATCTTCGTGCTCTTCGTGTGCTTCGTGGTACACCGATGGCCGCGCCCGCTTGTCTGCCATCGGAACATGCAACTCGTCGCAACGCCGACGATCGGACTCTGAACGCCTCGTGAAACCGGTGGCGCAACATCACAAGCCGCGTCGGCTTATGCAATCTTGAACGAGACTGCGCTCAAGAACGCCGCGGTGCGATTCCGCCCGGCGTGGCGGAGCTGGGTGTGGCGGCAGGAGAAGTCGGCCGATCGAGTCCCAGGCGTTTCATTTTTTTATAGAGCGTCGTGCGATTGATCCCCAGGAACTCGGCCGTCGCGCTGCGGTTCCATGCGTGCGCTTCGAGGACTTCGAGGATGATCTGCCGTTCGGGGACTTGCAGGGCGCGTTTGAGCGCGCCGGGGTCGGAGG
>JBIKVL010000101.1:0-8840 GCA_044356875.1 Pirellulaceae bacterium
AGCGCCTCGTCGGCCGGCAAGCCGAAGGCGACCGCGTTCGCCGCTTGATAGGGCAAGTTGCGGGCATTCGAGGCCCCATGGCCCTTCGCCGACGCGATGCAGTATTTCACCCCCGCCTGCCGCAACCGTTCGGGAACCGTGTATGGCGCGTCGTAATCATCCGAGCGTCGCAGCGGCAGCCGATATGTGCCCGCCAACACTACCGGGATGTTGTGCTGCTTGAGCAATTCGGCGCATCGCGGCGCGTCGTAGCCGCCGTGCAAAATGAGTTTCAGGCCATACCGTTGGCAAAACGCCACCGCCGCCTGGATCTGTTGCGACTCGTCGGCGTGGACCATCACCGGCAAACGGCCTTCCAGCACCGTAATCATCGACTCCCATCGCCGGTCAATCGGGTGGCGTTCCGGTGCCGCCTTCCGCGCCTTCGCGTAAGCCGACGCTTGTTCGAACGCCGTCCGCAGTTGCTCTAGCGCCTTGTCCCGCGCATCGGTTTGTTCCTTGCCGGGCGCGGTGAAAAACAGATCGCCCACCGGGCTCATGCTCGGCCAGTGGATGTGCAGCGCCACCTCCGACCGCAGCGTCATATCTTCCCAGGTCCAGCCATCGAGCTGCATCAAGGCCGATCGACCCGAGATCAAACCGCCGCTCGGCGCGCTCAACGTCAGCAGCACGCCGTTGCTCCGCGTGGTCGGAATCAACTCGCTGTCCGGATTCACCGCGACTTGAGCGCGGACATTCGGGTTGATTTCACCCGTTTCGGCATCGTCCTTCGTCGCCCGGATCGAATTGATTTCGATCAAACCGACGTTGTTCAGCGCGTCGATCAACGCTGGATAAATATGCTTGCCGCGGACATCGATCGAGCGACAGCCTTTCGGCAAGGGCACCTCTTTGCCGATCGCCGTAATCCGTCCCTGGTCGAACACCAGCGTGCCGCCTTCCAGCGGCGGAGCGCTCACCGCATGTACAGTGCCGCCCACCAAGGCGATCGGACCAGCCTGGGGAGCGCCCGGCACTTCCGGGTTCGCCCACGCGGTGCCGGCGACCAACGCTGATAACAGGCAGCCGCCAAGCATCCACGCCGACAACAGGAATCGCGACCGATCCCGCTGCTCGGCAGCGCGGTCTGGAGGATTGAAAGAAAACATAAGCGAAATGACTTTCATGGTATGAAAGAATGAAATCAGGAATGAAACTCTCGGGTGGATGCGGCGGCGGATCGTTAGCGTTCCGACTTGCCGCTGGCGTTGCAGAATTCGTCGAACCGTGGCCACAGGTCGCGTTCCAACACGTACGACTCACCCGGTTCGCGCATCGACTCGCCGGACGCCAGGATCTTTTGCACCAGCGTCGCGCGAATCGTCGCGGCCCGTTTCCGCATCCCCAAGTCTTCCTCCCGATCGAAATATTTGCGCCCGTCGACCCAGGTTTGTTCGCAGCGGGACATGACGGACAGCGGATCGCCCGACCAGACTACGATGTCGGCCTGCTTGCCCGCTTCCAGCGACCCAACAAGGTGCTCAACGCGCAATTGCTTGGCCGGGTTGAGCGTCACGAACTTGAGCGCCTCGACGGGCGGCACGCCGCCATATTTCACCGCTTTGGCCGCCTCGTGGTTGAGATGCCGAGCCAACTCGCGATCGTCCGAGTTGAACGAAACGACGACGCCCGCGTTGTGCATGAGCGCCCCATTGTGCGGAATCGCATCGATGACCTCGAACTTGTACGCCCACCAGTCGGCGAACGACGACCCCATGGCGCCATGCTTTCGCAACGCGTCGGCGACTTTATAACCCTCCAGGATATGCTGCAGCGTCTGCACCCGGACTTCAAAGCCTTCGAGCGTGCGCAACAGCGCCAGGATTTCGTCCTGGCGATAACTGTGGCAATGGACCCACCGCTTTTGCTCAAGAACCTCGACGAGGGCGTCGAGCTCCAAGTCCCGTCGGGGCGGCGCCCCTTGCGGCGCCGACTTCCACCGAGCCCAATCCGCTTGATAGTGACGCGCCGCTTGAAACGAGTCGCGCATCACTTCATCCACGCCCATCCGTGACTGCGGGTAGCGGCCCGAATTGCGTTCCCAATTGCTTTGCTTGACGTTCTCGCCAAGCGCGAACTTGATCGTCGGCGGCGCTTCGGCGAACTTGAGCGCCTCGGGCAGAGCGCCCCAGCGGAGCTTGATCGCTTGGCACTGGCCACCAATCGTGTTGGCGGAACCATGGAGGATGTGCGACGACGTCACGCCGCCCGCCAGTTGGCGGTAGATATTCACGTCCGTCGCGTCGATGAAATCGCCAATCCGCACCTCGGCCGTGACCGACTGCGTCGATTCATTGATGCCTCCATCGGTCGCCATATGCGAATGGCAGTCGATTAAACCGGGGGACAAATGGCGTCCACGGCAATCGATGACGACCGCGCCCGGCGGGGCCGCCACTGTGGCGCCCACGGCTTCAATCCGCCCATCCCGCACCAATACCGACGCGTCGTGCAGGACTCCAGCCGGCCCACATGTCCAAATCGTCGCATTCTTAAAGAGCACCGTCGACGGCCGCTCGGGTTGCTTTTCCCGCCCAAAGGCGCCGAGTGGATAGACGATCGGAAATGATGCCTTCGCGGCATCGCCCTTCGCCGCATCTTTCGACGGCTCCTTGGAAGCGTCTTTCACACTGTCTTTCGCGCCGTCTTTCTCGCTGTCTTTCGTGCTGTCTTTCTCGCTATCCTTGAGTTCGGCCGCGGTCGTAGTCTTGGCCGGGGCAGCGGGGACCGGTGGCGGCAGTATGGCGGCGAGTCGGCTTGTGGAGCCGTCCGGCCACACGATGTCGCCAGCAATCCGCGCCGGAGGTGCGGTGGAGCCGTCGGCGGCCGGCGCCGACGCATCATTCCGCATCACGACCACGGTCAACTGCGCCTTGCCTTCGAACCCCCATTTGCCAGCGTCGAAAAGGGCCACCAGCCGCGCATCGCGGAGCGTCAACTGCTGAAGGGAAACACGAACTGCCTCGGGCTGCTTGGCGTCAGCCGACGCATCCGTCTTCTTGGGTTCGTCCTGCTTGGCGTCTTCTTTCCTGACGTCAGTTTTTTTCGGGTCTGGCTTCTTGACGCTCGCAGTTTTGTCACCGGTTGGCTTCACACCATCCTTGTTACCCACCGGCTTCTTGTCGACCGGCTTTTTCCCGCCGTCCGCATTACCTGTCGATTTCTTATCAACCGGCTTCTTATCGACCGGTTTCTTATCAACCGGCTTCTTGTCGCCAGGCTTCTTGTCGACCGGCTTTTTATCAATCGGCTTCTTGTCGACCGGCTTTTTATCAGCGGCTTCTTTCTTGTCGTTGTCGCTCGGCTGCTTTTTATCGCCGCTGTCTTTCTTCGGGGCGCTATCCTCTTTCCGAGCCTCGGCATCCGCTTTCTCGCCTTTAGCCGTGTCATCCACGGGTTTTTTTGCTGGAGCGGCAGCGGAGGCCGGAGCCGCGGCGGGGGCTGGGGCGGGGGCTGGGGCGGGGAGGACGATGTCACCGGAGAGCTCGTCGTTTTTTCGACGCAGTTCGAGCGTGAAATCGCGAGCGTCGCCGGCTTTGGGTGGCGGGTTGGAAAGAGTCGTTTTCCAGGAGCCAGCGACGTCGACGACCGGCGGCCGTTTCAGCTCAAACCGTTTGCCTCGGACCCACGTTTCGGCGATGCGGGCTTCCGAGTCGGTGAAGAGGTCGCCAGTAGCGATCGCGAGATTGGCCCATTTGCCGGGTTCCACGGTACCCGTATGTTCGGCGGCACCGAACAGTTCGGCGGGGATGGTCGTGAGTGCGGCAAGCGCCGTGTCGGAAGAAAGGCCGCGCTTCACCGCTTTACGGGTTGCCGGCCAAAAATCGCGTGGTTCTTTCTGCCCCGAGGTGGTCAGGGCGAAACGGACTCCCGCCTTCTCCAAACGCCCCGGATTTTCTGGCGCGATATCCCAGTGCATCAGGTCTTCAATGGCGACGTTGGCCGCCGACTCGGCGGTGGCCACGTTGGGCGGCTTGGGGAAATCGACCGGCAGGATCAACGTGCGTTCGAGCGCCTTGATGGCGTCGAGTTGCCGATATTCGCGTCCGGAGCCTCGCAGCGCGATTCGCAGATGGAACTCGCGGGCGAACTGGTCCGCTCGAAGCGCGAACTGTTCGTCGGACGTGTCGACCACGATCAGCTGGTTTTGCGTGACGATGTCGTGGAGCGCCGCGAGGGCGTCGTTGCGTTCCGGAGCGGCCGGGAGCGTGCCAGTTTGGTGGGCTTTCCAAGCTTCGGCGTGCCAAGCGGCGTCGAGCAGGCTTTGGCGGGCGAGCGCCACGGCGCCCATCGGCGAGTTGGGGAAGCCGCCGCGACGGCCGCCGCGCGAGACGGTCAACCGCAGATGATGCGCGGCGACCGGACGCAGCACGGCTTGGTCGCGTTCGCCGTCGTCGGTGGCAACGAGCACGCTGGAACCTTTGAAGATGCCGCCGATCGGAGCGATCAGTTGGGCGGTGAAGCCTTGGGCGCGCGCCTTTTCGGCCGCCGCGGCCTCCATTTTCCAATGGTCGGCCATGCGGAGCTGTGGCGTGATGTGCGGGCTCCAGTGGGCCGCCGAGGAAGGTGGATCGTCCGGCGACGACTGTTCGGTGTAGCCGTCGATGAAGCCGGCATAGATGGAGCGGCCAGTGGCGTCGACCACCTGGGCATCGGCGGGGATGGCGACATCCGGCCCGACTGCGGCGATGACCCCATCGCGCACGATGACATGGGCCTTCTCGATCGTTTTGCCGGGCGAGGCGACGACGCGTCCGCCCACGATGGCGAACACTCGCGGGTTGTATTCGCGGAGTCCTTCGAGTGGCCGGGTTCGCGGCGGCTGCGGAGCGGGCGGCTGCGCGGATACCGGAGCGAGCGGCATGAGCGCCTGCCCGATCACGCAGACGAACACGAGCACGCGAGTCGCAAACGAAACTCGCGGCCGAAGTCGCGGAAGGGGCTTGGACGAACGGCAAGTCGATCTCAAAGCCACGCTGTTCGAGGCTGCTGAATCCGCGGCGTTTCCGCCGCCTGCTGGTATGTTCCGCACCGGCCGTTCCTTGTGGCAAAAATAGAGATGAAATCGAGTTTTCCACTGTAATCCGTCCACGCCGCGAATCCAGCGGAGCGGCGTAAGCCGCCCGGCCCCGGTTTTAGCGGCGCGGCGTAAGCCGCCCGGCCCGCGTTACGCTCGGGCCGGACGTCTTCGCTCCTTCATCGCCGCGTCATCGCGTCCTTGGCGTGCGCGTAAAGCTTGCGCGCCCCGGCCGTTCCACCGGTCGGCTTACGCCGCTCCGCTTACAGCTTTCGATGGACCCGCGAAGTGAAGCGCCGCTCGCTTTCGGCCGCAATTTCGACATCCGTCGCAAGAGGCGCTCCTGGCTTGACTTTTCCGAAGCGCGTCCCGTACCGTTCGCGGGGCGATGAGTCACATCGAAGGGCAATCGATTTTGGATGGCGACCAGCATGCGAAAGCTTGCGGCGGAATGTTTTGGGACGTTCGTGTTGGTATTTGCCGGCACGGGCGCGATCGTGGTGAACGACGTTCAGGGGGGAGCGGTCACGCACGTCGGGATCGCGTTGACGTTTGGACTTACGGTCCTCGCGATGATCTACGCGTTGGGAGACGTTTCAGGCTGCCACCTGAACCCGGCGGTCTCGGTTGGTTTTTTTCTAGCGCGGCGGTTCGACGGCCGGTGGGTGGGGCCGTACGTGGCGAGCCAGCTCGTGGGCGCGATGGCGGCGAGCGGCGTGCTGAGTGGGTTGTTTCCGACGCATCGGACCTTGGGCGCGACATTGCCGACGGGCGGCGAATTCCATTCATTCGTCTTCGAGTTTTTGTTGACGATGATTCTGATGTTCGTGATTCTGAGCGTCTCGACCGGTTCGAAGGAAAAGGGATTGATGGCGGGGGTGGCGGTGGGGAGCGTGATCGCGTTGGAGGCGCTTTTCGCGGGCCCGATTTGCGGGGCGTCGATGAATCCGGCGCGGTCGCTGGGGCCGGCATTGATGGCGTGGAAGCTTGACTCGCTGTGGGTGTATCTGACGGCCCCGATGCTTGGGGCGGGACTGGGCGTGGCGCTCTTCCGCTGCATCCACCGACCCGACGGCGGCGATGCCGATCGGCCCGAAGGCGGAGCCTGCTGACCGGCGAACCGACGTTCCGTGGATCGTGTCCAACCTGCGAGCGATCGGCCCTGCCCCGGTTGCGGATGTGAACTCGGAGGTTACTCTATGGATTCGAAGTTTGGGCCGAGTGGCGAAATGGCAGACGCACAGGACTTAAAATCCTGAGGTGGGTTACCACCGTGCGGGTTCGAGTCCCGCCTCGGCTACTGAATCAAAACGCCTTGTTTTCCCGAGGAAATAGGCCGCTTTCGCGCGCCTTCCCCGTGGATTCCCGCGAGTTTCCGCGCCTGCCGAGTCCCTCGTCTTGGTGGCAATTCGCGGCAATTTGCGGCGAACTCGACCGTAGAGCTGCGAAGTCGACGGCACCAGGAACGGCACCAAAAGTCCTGTGTCTCGGCACCACTGTCGGCACCTCGAAGATGCCAAATACTACTTCGCCACCGGCCGGTCTCCTGATGGCTAACCCCGATGTCAAACGCCGAATCCTTTCCCGGCAATCGGTCGCAAGTCCAGGTCCGATGAACTGTGGATTGTTCCGCCCGAAGAACGCCAAAGGGGCGAGCGGGACGAACCGCCTCAATTGATTGACTTGTCCATTCTTCGGCCCTAAGTTCGCGAGTGTTTCGACGAAGCGTTATCCAGCCGGAGTGGCCATTCCGACCAATTACGTTGACGCTTCCCCGGCGGCAGGGTTACCTAGTTATCTCCGTGAGGTCGACGATGCCCCATGTGGTCGAGCCATTCACGAACGCGAGCTTTGGCGACGCCTTGCCGCGACTCCGGGCTGCACACCGCTACCTGGTGTCGCGGGCGAAGGATGCGATCAACGCATCACACTTCGATGAATCGCGTTGGGGAACGTCCGTCAAACGTTCCCTCGTGAGTCTGGACGTGGGTGATGTCCCACCGCTCATTGGCAAATCAGAGGAAAAGCTCGGCGAGGTGATAAACATAACCGCGACCGTCGAACGGCTAATAGATGCCATCGACTGGTTCGCCGCGCAACCGCAATGTCAAGGCTACTCGATCCTGGAATGCCACCCCTCCACGAGCGATGAAGCCGACGGTAATGACTTGGTCATCATCGATCCCAAAGGCAAGATTGCCATACGCTGCGAGGTGTGCGACGTTGTGTCGTCCAACGCCGGGTCGAACAATAAGGAGACAAAGGATATTCAGAATCTGGGGTGCGACGAAACCGTCCCGGAGGATGGCGTTTCCAGGTACATCTGTACGGCCCCGGAGTTCGCTAACGCTCTCGCAAGTCACAAACGCAAATGGGGTTCAAAGCCGTATCGCTACAGGTTGATCGAAACCGGTAGCGATGCGGGCACATGCATGCTTTTGATCAAGTCGGCGGACGAAGACGATGCGGGGAAATAATCATCGATTGCAACCGAGCGGCGGATCGGGGCGTTCCTGAAGTCACGCCTTGGTGGCCGCCAGCGGTTGAATCGTGTCGTTCGGTGCTGTGACACAGATTCTCGCTTCCCGCAGCTCACGCCGTAGTGAAACTTCTGCGCGGGGACCTTTCGGAACGCACTTCAGGCTGGAACACGAGGCCGCTGTGCTTGGCATGAAGTGGCAAGAGCCGCCGATGCCGGCACCGGCGGCAATGCCTCGACCGCTGCAGCCTGATCGAGCACGCCGAGCATCGTGTACGTGTTCATCGTCAGGTTGATGTCGGAGTGGCGGGCAAGGAGCTGTGCGGTCTTGGGCGAGACTCCGGCGCGGGACAGATTCGTGATGCAGGTCTTGCGGAGGGCGTGGAAGTCGGCATATTGCCCCTGGTCGTTTTGATACTTCAAGAATGTCGAGCGCTCGCGGCGTTTGTGTTCCTCAGCGTCCGGGCTTTCGGTGATCCACGCGGCGCGAGCGGCCGCGAGGTCCTTCTTGAGCATCTCGGTGGTCCGCTTCAGCGCGATGTTCACCAGCGGCTTCGTCGGATCGAGTTTCTTCTTGGACGCGATCCAATCCTGGATTCGTTTCGCGAGATCGACGCGAATCGGCATCCGTCAGCGTGGGCGGGTCCGATTCGAAGTTGAACGAGTGGGCCTTCACAGAACCAATCTCGTTCCGTCGAAAGCCGGTGTAGCACGCCAGAATGTAGACGATCACGCGGTCTGGACCCGTGAGACTCAGACGACCGGGCCCCTTCTCGACCGATTCAAGCAAACGTGCGAATTCCTCGGGGGAAAGCGGGCGGCGCACGCGACGACGATCAATGGCCGGATTCTGGGCCGACAGATGGGCCAAGCGGTCATCGTTGTTGCTGCGATTACGCCGCTCCGCTCAATGGTGGCCGCGATCTTGCGTTGCGGCCGAGCCGTCACCTACGGCTCGGCGGTAAACGACGGCGGCGGTCAACGTGCTACGCGCCGCAGCACTCAACCTCGCCGCAGCGGCAACCAACCCCACAGCCGCCGCAGCACTCAACGCCGCAGCAATTCTCAACCCCGCCGCAGCACTCAACGCCGCAGCACTCGACACCGCAGCGGCACTCGCCTCCGCAACCGGGCGCGGCGGACGAATTTCCCGTTGGCGTCGGTTTGTCGCCTCCGCTGGCTTGTTCAGCAACCAGCCAACCGACAAATAACAGTCCGCTCGCCAACAAGCCACTGAAAACAGATGTGCGCAACATGCTCGAATCTCCTGAATATGCGTGTAAATGACGATCACTGTCCGCGAGC
>JBIKVL010000102.1:0-8822 GCA_044356875.1 Pirellulaceae bacterium
GATGCCCCGCATATTCGTAAGGCCAATCGCGAGTTTCTTCGTCGAATCGTGTTTGGCGCCCCGGATGACAACTTTGACAACAGGCTGAGGCGGCAAATCGAAGGCGATAGTCATCCATTCCAAGTCATCGCCCAGGTTTGAACCAGTGAGTCCCGTAAGCGGCGCCGGCAGTTGCGTGGCGCTTCCCCGGAATACGCGGCGGCCGTCGGCCGACAGCGCGGCAGCGATTTTTAGCAAGGCGGGAGCGCCGTCCGCCAACGCGGATTCCAAATCGGGACGCGGCTGGCCTTTTTTCGTGCGGACTTTATCGATTTGCTCCTGTTTCCCCCAAAACGCGAAGCCGTCGTGAAGGATGTGCTCAGGGGAAAAAGGTGGCATTCGCAGGCCGGCCACAATGGACTGCTGATCTCCCTTGGGAAGGCGAGCAACCAATAACGGCGGAGCGAGCATTATGTCTTGCACACCGTAAATCAAGTGGAAATCCTTGATGCCGGCTTGCTTGGCCGCCACCGCCGTCTTTTCCAACGCGGCCAACGGCGCCATGAGTGAAACCAAGGTTGGGTCCGATGGGTCCAAGGTGAGATTCTCAGCCAGCGTTTTCGCCAGTTTGCCGAGCGCCACGGAATCGAACCGTTCGAGGTCGAGCCGGGCGACGGCTACCGTGTCGTCATCCACAAATCGCGCTACGTCGGACGGTTGCGCCCCAAGGCAGAATCGAGCGGCACAGGCTCCGCAAAGAAGCAGGAACGCGAGAGACAGAGTCCTAGTCATAAGGATCCCCTGGAAAAGAAAAAGGGAGGAGAGGAACGGAACAGAGAAGAGAAGCAGAGAAGGGAAACGGAGAGGTTTTCAGCCACGCGGCAGCACCGAAACACACTGGGCGGACTGGGAAACTGGATTGCCAATCACTTCTTCGGACGGATCGCGATCTCGTAACGAACGCTGTCATCGTCTCCGGGCTTGCCGTGCGGCGGCGGCATGTCAATCACCGCGAAGTTGTCTTGCAGGCGATACAAGAACGGCTTGCCGGTCACCGGATCGCTCGGAGTTGGGGCTACTTGGATTTCAGCCAGCGTTTCCGGGAGTTTTCCGCCATGGACGGCGGCGTGCCAACGTAGGGCTTCAATTAGCTGATGCGCCGCCATTTTGCGGTCCAGTTGTGCCAGCGAGTAGCGTACCATGTACACAGGGGGCATTATCATGTCCACGATCGGTAAGGCGCCCTGGTATAACGTCGGATCTCCGCCGATTAGCTTCTCGGCCCGCAGTTTCTCTTGGCTTTTTTCCAAGCCGATGAGGGCCTGATCGGTGGGCAAGGCAAGCCATTTCAGCAATTCATCGCAGACGTGGCGGGTGACCCGCGCGGTTTGCATGGTCACCACTTGCGCCGGCGGGAGCGACTCGATCATTTGTCGATCAAACCCCGCCTCGATCAATCGCTGTTTCGCGGCCGGATACGTCTTGAGGAGGATGCCGGTAGCGAACCACCGCGTTTCATCCTCCGAAAGCGTTGTCACGCCGTTGGACGATATCATCAGCTTCTTAACGGCATCGACGAATTCATTTTCCCATTGTTGCGGAGAAAGGCTTGCCTGGCCCCCATCTTTCATAGCTGGATAGAACTGCTCGCAGAAACGCCGCTCGTTGAGCAATCCATGGGCCGGATCGATATAAGGACGCGGCAGCGTCGCCAACGCCCAATAGAGATTCGGCGAGTTCGGCGCGGCGATCCACTCGGATAACGAGTCCACAGTGGTTCGCGCACAAGCGTTGCCAACCAAGCTCGATACCACCAGGGGCGACGTGGACGCGTCACGCGCCAAGCGGAATCCGACCCGAAGCGAGTCAATGGCGGCGTCGAATCGGCCGTTCCGGATTTCCAATCGAGCTTTGATCCGAAGCATGCGATTCAATTCCCGCATCGCCTGGATTTCCGGCAAAGCGTAATTGCTCGCGTCGAATCCGCTGAGGTCCCGCAGTTCATGGTCGAAGTCGCACCGTTCGCGATAGGCGGCCGTCCGCAATTCCAGCCAAATCGACTGGTGCTCGTCCAGCCACTCCCGCATCGCCTTGCAAGTGGCCTCGTCGAGTGGCTTCGCTTCCCAATCGCGACAGTTTCCGCGGAACTTGTCCCTAGTTTTCGTCGGCAATTCAGCCACCATCAAGCTCGCCCGATGATAGTGCAACGCCGCGTTTCCCGGCGTGTATTCACGGAGCTGGGGCCTCAATTCGTACTGAAGCGAAGGGCTTGGCGGCGTGGCCGCATCGACGGTCAATCGAAAACCAGTGGAACTGTCCATGGGCGCTGGCCGGAGCGGTTCGACCTGCGCCAATGCCGTTAGCGGCATCAGCAAGACCGATAGTGCAAAGAGCCGATTCATGGTCGGTATCTCCGTGAAACGTGAGGACTGGGAAAGTAGCGAAGTGGAAAGTCGGACGCAACGTTTGTATCCCGGCGACAATGAAGGACGATTAAGGAGACTCGAAGCCCGCCTCTCGCAGGTAAATCTGAATCAGTTCTTGGCGGGTGGGGTTCTTCATTCCGCGGTTGAAGGCGTTGGACGGCATTGCGTACGAGTGGAGTGCGTTCGAAGGGGATGCGTTCGAGGGGGATGTCGCGCTGCGGCTTGTTGCCGATTCGTTGTCGGCGTCCCGATCGCGCTGGCCTTTTTGAGTGGCGGCAGAGCCATCCAACATCGCAAGGACGTCCCGGACCATTAGCGAGCGGCCGGTGTCCAGCAGCGGACGCTCTGGCCGTCGCGCTTTCATGGCGGGCTCCGCCGACCGATCGAAACGCGGGAAATCCGGCGAACGCGGAGCGGGTTGGGGCGGCAATTGTGGAGCGGCGGCGACAACCAGGCCCGCTTGTGGGGATGGAGCGGCCGGGACGGGCTCGCGCTGCGCAACTCCAGGCTGTCGCGAGGCCATAAAGCCGAGCGTCACTGCGAGCACCGCGGCGAGCGAGAGCGACATGGCGGTGGCCACCCGCCACCAACCACTGACAGGCCGACTCATCATCATCAGAGATGGCCCACGATTCGGCAGTTGGATCCTCTCTTCGGATGGGCCGCTCGGCGCGAACGCGGCACTGACAATTTCCGCCCGGGCAGTCGCAGTCCGAACGGCCGCTTGACCAGCGGCTTGACCAGCAGCTTGACCAGCGCGAAACATGAGATCGGCGAGGTCAAGCGTCGACGGCGTCGGGGTGAATTGCCGCAGTTCGGACTCGAAAGCCCGCAGTTCCTCGGGCAGGTCCCCCAGCAATTCCTCAGGTAGTTTCTCGGGCAGTTCTGGTTCAGACATACGATTCCTGCGGCCTTGCGGCCTTGGCGGCTCTCTGGGTCTTTAGCTGTATGGGTCTCTGGCTGTATGGGTCTCTGGCTGTATGGGTCTCTGGCTGTATGGGTTTGTGGCTAAGGCTCGTTCAATAGGCCAAGCGAGCGTTCAACCGTTCGCGGAGGTTTTGCAAGCCGGCGATGTAGCGGCGATGGGCGGCGCTGGTGGAGGCGCCGACGAGCGTGCCGATTTGGTCAAACGATAGTCCGCCCCAAATTCGCGCTACGATCACTTCGCGGTGTTCCAACGACAGCTCCCGGAGCGCGACGGCAACTGCTTGGCCATCCAGCTCCGGCGCGTCGGTTGGCAAAAACCAACTGGGTAACGCCTGTCCGGCCGCCGCTTCGTGCTTCCGTCGTCGCTGGGACGCGCGATGCATGTCAATCGCCCGCCTTCGGACCACGTGGAACAGCCAGGCCACCGGATTTCGCGGCGCCGACCTTTGCTGGGCCAACTCGATGAGCGCCTCTTGCAGGCAGTCCTCGGGTGAATCGGTCCATTGGGCCGCCAGCAGGGTCAACGCGCCACCCCGTTCGGCCAGCAGTGAACGCAATTGTTCCGGCGTAACGGCGCTATCCATGGAATCCTCGACGCGGCTGTTCTACGAACTAGTCGCTGGAATCCGTGGAATTTCCCGCTCGCCGGGCAAAAAAAGAAGGCCGTGCGGAAAGTTCCGCGTTCCGAGCAACGGCCATCGTCGCATAACTCCAGTCGATGTGCCTCGATGGAGTGCCCAGTGGGCGTTCAAAATGGACGCGATCCGAGGGCGGCTCAGTCTTTGAAGCGGCCGCGATGCGCCCAGAGCCCGAGCGCGGGGTTGCCGATAAAATAGAACCGCTCGCCATCATCCAGCGTGTTCCAACCGTCCCGGCGCCGTTCAGGTTGGTAACGTTCGAGCAGCGGCTGGAGGGGCGCATAGCGATAGCCCACCCCTTCGGTCTCGGCTGGTGTCAAATGTCCCGGACAGTACGTGATCGAGAAGCGGTTTTCGGACGAACCGTGGATCAAGTGCGCGGCGGCCGATAGGTTGCCTTGCAGATCAGCGTTTTCCCGCATGAACCGCATGATCTCGGGCGAGGTGCGGTAGCCGTACTTGCGGATCAATTGATCGATCTGCGCGTCTTCCCCGAACGTTTTGACGCCTGGGGCGAGCACCGTGAGGTGGCCGCCGTCGGCGATCGCCATTCGTGTTCGATAGATCGATTTGTTGCCCAGCCAGGTGCTATGGAACTCCTCGGGATCCAGATACACCACGACCCGGTCGAGCGGCTCGTCCAACAGCGTGAAGTTGACTTGCAGCGAGAGTCGGCTGGCTTGTTCGAAACAGTCGACGTCGTCGCCGATGTAAAGGCCGCGGGTGACCAACTCGCCAGCGTCGTTTGCGCCGACGACCGTCTGCGCGAAGAGCAGCGGCAGGTGCTGACAGAAGCGGCGTTGGGCTTCGTTGAGGATGCGGCGGAGCGGCGTGTCGGCCCGTCCCATCATCCGTTCCATCCCATACGCGGCTCCGATGAAATGGCTTTCGTTGATGCCAGCCGCCCCACCCGTGCCGACGAAGATGTTCTTGTTGTAGTTCGCCATGCCGATGACTTCATGGGGAACGACTTGTCCCAGCGACAGGATCAGATCGTGGCCGCCTTGCCAGACGAGCTTATTGAGTTGGGCGGGCCACGGTCGGTCCCACAATCCGTCAGTCGCCGCCGCGACGAACTCGCGCGGCACCTCGCCGATCGTCACGACGTCCTCGCGCCACCGATGCGGGCGGACGAGCGATTTCGGGAGGCCGGGGAACATTTTGTCGAGTTGCCAGTCGGGCATTGGCACGTGGGTGCCCAGCGCCGGCATGACGTCCACCAACCGCTCGCCGTAGTACTCGTACGTCAGGCAGGTGAGCAGACCGCCTCGGCTGTTGTAGCGGGTGAAGTCGGGCGGCAACGCCAGCACTCGACGGCGTTCCCCCAAGCGATCAAAGCAGTTGAAGAGCGCGTCGCGGACATCGGAGGCGGAGAGTTCCGTGGTGGGCGAACCGCAAGCGAAATAGGTTGTCATAAAGGATCGTTGAGGGAGCTGGCCTTAGTAGTCGCACGTCCACCGCCAGTAGACGGTTGCTCCGGGCTCGAAGGTGCCCGCTTGCGAACGGTACTCGAGATGGCGATCGAAAGCGATACCATAACAGTGGTTGATGATACGGGTGTTCTTGCGAGTGTTCATCGAGCCAAATTCGATACGGTAGTCGCGGTACGTGGCGATGTCGTCCTCGCCACTTTGCCGTTCGATGGCCCAACTGCCGCCGCCGATGTCGCCGGCGAGATAAAGCCACTCGGAGCCTCCCGTTCGGTAGGCGACCCGTGGTTTCGGGAAGGCGAAATCGAACCGCCATTTCGAATTGGGCTGCCAAGTGACGCCGCCCACCGGCAAACAGAATAAGTCGTCGCGGTCAAGGATATCGACCCCGCCGAAGAAGTCGATGGTCGGGATGGGACGGCAGTAGAGCACCGCTGTCGCGGGCCACCGCAGTCCGCGCCGGGCGCTTCCCTCGAAGTCGGTATAGTAGCCAATCGTCGCGCTGATGTCGTAGCGCCAAACATCGTTCAAGGCGAACGAATGCTGAAAGCGGATTAGCAAATCGTAAAGCCGCGCTGGCATATCCGTCGCCCGCGGTCCGGAGACCCAGTGGATCGCGATGTCGGGGTGGATCGAAAAGAACGGATCGCCATCCGGAGCGCTCTGGCCGTTGTCCATGTCGAGACTGAAGATCCCCATCCCGTTTCCGTTGCCAATCACCCATCGAACGGCTTGATCGTGCCCGGCTCCTTGATAGCTGTAGAGCGGAAACTCGGGACTGCAGGCCGCTTCTTCCTCATCGGCGGGAGCCACTTTGTCATGCCACATCCGTCGGCCGGGCAAACGCGGAAGCGCTGAATCGGCGAAACTGTCCGCTTCCCGGAGCGGTTCGCCGAACAGCCCCGATACGGGCGCCAAAACAGGTTCGACCAAGGTCGCCGGTTGGACCTGTGGAGCTGGGGCCTGCGTCGCCAGATCGGCCTGCGTCGCCGGTTGTGCCTGCGTCCCGAGTTGGGCCTGCGTCGCTGTTGGGGCTGGGTAGGGCGGTGGAAAGGCGTCATCCGCCGCTTGGGACCAAACGGGGCAAGCGATCGCCAACGTGCCGACGAGGGCCATCAGCCAGCGACGGTGTGAAACGCATCGCGCGGCTGAGGATGGGTTGACACGTGTTCCTGGGAACATAGTCCGCCGTAGCCGCCTGCGCATAGCGTCCCCCGTTTGGTAACTCGAATCCCGGCGGACAGTCGCAAATCCGCCGACGGGTGTCAAGACGAACCACGTTTCATGGGCCAGCGAGCCAGCGATCTGGTGAGCGGGCGAACTGGCGAACTGGCGAGCTGGCGAGCCGTAACCAAAGGGGATGTCCTGCGGTTGACGACACCACGCCAATCTGTTGGCGAACCTTGGTGCTCGTCACCAAAATTGCGGAAGAGTCCCTCTGGATGGGCGAAAGCGGCGCCAGGCTACTCGCGGTGGCTCCCAATTGGATGTTCGTTCCAACCATGATCGTGCCCGCCAAGTCGCGTAGCGACGACCGATGGTAGCCCAGCCTTTCAAGGCTGGGCTGGGTTATTGCGGAAGGCGGGCCTTCGCCAACTTCGTTCACTGCTGACGGCTTTGCGCGAAACGAGCGGAGCGGCGTGAGCCGCCCGGCCCGACAAGCCGCTCGATGTGCATGATGGACCGATGCGTCGGCTCAAACGTTTTTGGCACCGGGGCGGCACGCTTTCGCACCGCTGCCGGGCGGCTTACGCCGCTCCGCTTGAACGTTCACTGCCGCGTTCGTTCACTGCTGACGGCTTTGCGCAAAACAAGCGGAGCGGCGTGAGCCGCCCGGCCCGATGAGCAGCTCGATGTGCATCATGAAATGATGCGTCGGCTAAAACGTTTGTGGCCACGGGGCGACACGCTTTCGCACCGCTACCGGGCGGCTTACGCCGCTCCGCTAAAACGTTCACCGCCGCGTTCGTTCACTGCTGAAGGCTTTGCGCGAAACGAGCGGAGCGGCGTAAGCCGCCCAGCCCGACAAGCCGCTCGATGTGCATGATGGACCGATGCGTCGGCTCAAACGTTTTTGGCATCGGGGCAACACGTTGTCGCACCGCTGCCGGGCGGCTTACGCCGCTCCGCTTGAATCATGGTTGGGCGACTCGTGCGGGTCTCTCAGCGGTCTTTCGGCGGCGCGCGTGATTCCAGGTGTGCCAGCACATGGCGGAGCGCCACACGTTCGCGCGGATTCCGCCTCATCGAGGTTGCCCCTTAGGCAAGTATCTCCTCCAGCACTCGGCCGCGACTGATCGGCAAGGGGCGCCCCTGGGCGTCATGCACGATCGTGTCCGGCGGGAATCCCAGGCATGCGAAGACCGTCGCCAAGTAGTCGCTCGGCCGAACCGGAGTGGTGGTTGGATCGGCCGCGTGCTTGTCGGTCGCGCCGACCACAATCCCACCGCGAATGCCGCCGCCCGCCAACGCGATCGAGAACGCGCGGCCCCAGTGGTCGCGTCCCGCTCGCGCGTTGAAACGCGGCGTGTGTCCGAATTCAGCCACCCAGCAGACCAAGGTCTCGTCGAGCAGCCCGCGATCGGAAAGGTCGGCGAGCAACGTCGAATAGACTTGGTCCATGACCGGCATCAACCAGCCTTTGAGGCTCTCGTTGTGCTTTTCGTGCGTGTCCCAACCTCCGCCATTGGGACGCTTTTTGTCCTGCGACATCCAGTTCACCTGCACCAACGACACCCCCGCCTCGACGAGCCGTCGCGCCAACAACACGCTCTGGCCATAGGCATGGCGCCCGTAACGTTCCCGAGTCGCCTCGTCCTCGGCCGCGATCTCGAATGCCCGCCGCGCCGCCCCACCCGCCACCAGCTCGACCGCCCGCTCGCGGTAACGATCGTAACTGGCGAACGCCGCGTCACGCTCAAGCGACTGGAGCGCGGCGTCCACGCCCGGCTTAAGGCCGCTATCCGGCCCGCCTTCGACTCGCAAGCCCGCACCGGCCGTCCATCGCGCATTCAATTGATCGAGCAGCGAGCGGCGTTCGCCCACGCGGGCCATCGTCAGGCCCGCACGCAACTCGCCGCCAGGAACCGTAAACTCCGGCAGCGACGGATCGCAGTCCAAAAACCACGGATCGTACTGCCGCCCGAGAAAACCCGCGTCTGTGCCCGGCCAAGGATCCTGCCCGTTGTTGTTCGCCATCCGTCGCGGCAAGGAAATGGAAGCGGGCAAGCCACCCCGCGCTGGCCGCAACGCCTGGACGATGGCGTTGTACGACGGCCAGTCGTTCGGCCGTCCCGGCCCGGCATTTTCCCGGCTCAGCGGAACATGGGGGACGCCCGTAAGCATCTGGTAGCCGCTCGTCGAATGAGCACTGTCGCCCGTGACCATCGACCGCACGACGGCGATCCGATCGGTCCAGATGG
>JBIKVL010000103.1:0-8815 GCA_044356875.1 Pirellulaceae bacterium
TGATCCCCGTGGAGTTCCCGTCGGTGGACGACGTGACGCAGTTCGGCGGCAACCTGTCGCTGGGCGTGGGCGACTTCGCGTCGATCTCGGGTTCGTTCGGGATCGAGAAGCAGACGGTGGGCGGCGTTACGAAGGTTTTGGTGGGTGGTCGGGACATTTCCGCGTTTGTGGGCGAGGACAGCGATTCGGACCACAGCAGTGGCAACGAAAAGGGTGTCCGCTTGACGAACGGCACTCTAGCCGTCGCGCTCTACAAAGACACCGTGGGCACGGACTACGCGTTGCAAGCTCGGGGCACGTCGTCGCTTGTTGGTGTGGATGGTCTGACGATGACCGGCACAGCGGCCATCGAGGTGAACAAGACCGGCGCGGCGGTTAGCGAGTCGATTTACACGCCCAACGGAAATGTGCCGATCACGTTCCTGACCAGCGCCGACGTGATGCGGGTCGCGGGTGGGGTGACGATTCAAGTCGAGGATTTCGCGGAGATTACGGGCGAAGCGGCGCTCGAAAAGACGGGCAATCGGTTCCTGCTTGGCGCCACCGGCGTGACGGCGTTCGCGGGAGCGGGCGACGTTGGGGTGCGTGTCAGCAATGGTACCTTGGCGGCGGTGATCGATCTGCCGGAAACGGGCTCGGCGAAATTCGCTTTCGACGGTAGCGGCCAGGGCGCTCTGGAAGGAATCGATGCGCTGACATTGAGCGGTTCCTTGCGGCTGCGCGTGAATCGGATGGGAGCGCCGATCACGCAGACCGTGAACACGCTGACCGGTTCGGCGACGGTCTCGTTCGATTCGGCGGATGAAGTGGCACAGGTTTCGGGGTCGGTCAATCTCGAGATCGCCGAGTTCGTCACTGTGGCGGGAGCCTTCACGTTTGAGTTAGAGCGGTCGACAGTCGGCACGAAGACGACGACGCAAATCGTCGCGGCCGCGACGAACATCAGCACGTTTCTGGGCACCAACGCGGGCACTCCAGAGGCGATGGGGGTCGCGATCACGAGCGCCAATCTGGGATTGGTCCTACAGGTGGTCGACGACACGGCGCTCGCTCAGCAGCCGGCTCCTCAGTACGCGCTCGTCGCG
Source organism: Pirellulaceae bacterium (assembly GCA_044356875.1). Taxonomy (GTDB): domain Bacteria; phylum Planctomycetota; class Planctomycetia; order Pirellulales; family Pirellulaceae; genus CAIXSC01. Next base: position 1,086 of record JBIKVL010000103.1, read on the forward strand.
GATGGATCGGCGGCATTGGTTGGCATCGATGGTCTTACGCTCACCGGCACGCTGGCCGCGCGCGTGAATCGGATGCGCGAGCCGATTGACAAGACCATCGATGTGCTGGGGACGCCGGTCCGCGTCAAATTCGACGACGGCACGGATGTGATGCAGTTTTCCGGATCGGTGACGTTGGCCGTTTCGGGCTTTGTGTCGGTCAGTGGCGCTTTCAGCTTTGAAAGCAAGTCGGAGACAGTGGGGGCGGTCACGACGACGGAAATCGTGGCGGCAGCGGCCGGAATCAACATCTTCCTCGGAGCCAACGCGGGCACAGCGGACGCGACCGGCGTGTCGATCACCGGCGCCAAGCTGGGATTGGTCGTGCGGAAGGTGGTCGACGACAACCTGACGACGCAGGCCGGAGCGAAGTACGCGTTGGTCGCTGACGGCGCGGCGGCGCTCGTGGGCGTGGATGGACTCACGCTCAGCGGTTCGCTGGCGGCGCGAGTGAACAAGATGGGAACGGCGGTCAACAAAACCGTCGACGTGATGGGCACGCCGGTGCTGGTCAAGTTCGATGACAGCGCTGACGTCATGCAATTCTCGGGCAATGTCACGCTGGCGGTGGCCGGCTTTGTGTCAGTCAGTGGCGATTTTGCTTTTGAGAGCAAGTCGACGACCTTGGGAACGGCGACGACGACGGAGATCGTCGCGGCGGCGGCGAACATCGATATTTTCCTCGGCGCGAATGCGAACACCCCGGACGCGACCGGCGTCAAGATCACCGGGGCCAAGCTGGGCTTGGTCATGCAGAAGGTGAACGACACGAGCCTGAGTACGCAGGCGGCGTCGAAGTACGCGCTCGTGGCGGATGGATCGGCGGCGCTGGTGGGTATTAACGGCCTGACGCTGACTGGCAGTTTGGCGGCCCGCGTGAACCGGATGGGCAGCGCGGTCGACAAGACGGTCATGGTTGCGGGGACGCCCGTCCGCGTGAAGTTCGACACGGGCGCGAATGTGATGCAGTTCTCCGGCGACGTGTCGTTGGCGATTTCCGGATTCGTGACGGTGACGGGGGCGTTCGCGTTCGAACGCAAGACGGAAACCTCGGGGGATGTGACCACCACGGAGATCATCGCTGCCGCGGCGAATATCAACATTTTCCTCGGCGCGAACGCCGGAACGGCGGACGCCACGGGTGTTCAGATCACTGGGGCGAAATTGGGATTGGTGATGCAAAAGGTCACCGATACCCGTTTGACGACCCAAGCCGCTTCGAAATACGCGTTGGTCGCGGAAGGAGCTGGGGCACTGGTCGGAGTGGATGGTTTGACGCTGGGCGGCACCTTAGCGGCCCGCGTCAATAAGATGGGCGCTGCGATCAATCGGACTATCGACGTGCAGGGCACGCCGGTTCAGGTCAAGTTCGACGATGGCCGCGATGTAATGCAGTTCGCGGGAAGCATCTCGCTGGGCGTCTCCGATTTCGTGACGGTCAGCGGTGCTTTCGCGTTCGAGCGGATCGTGGAAACGAACGGCACCGTGACGACGACGGACATCACGGCGGCGGCGGCGAACATCAACATCTTCCTGGGCGCGAATGCTGGCACCGCCGATGCGACGGGTGTTTCGATCACAGGCGCGAAATTGGGACTCGTGCTGCGAAAGGTGACGGACAGCTCGTTGACGACCCAGGCCGGCTCCAAGTACGCACTCATTGCGGAAGGCACGGCCGCGCTCGTGGGCATCGATGGATTGACACTCTCTGGCACGCTGGCCGCCCGTGTCAATCGAATGGGTGCGCCGGTCGATAAAACGATCGACGTCATGGGAACGCCCGTCCGAGTGAAGTTCGATGACGGCGCCGACGTCATGCAATTCTCGGGCAGCGTGTCGTTGGAAATCGACGAGTTCGTGCGCGTGAGCGGCGACTTCGCGTTCGAGCGGACCACGAACGTGTCCGGCAATGTCACGACCACGCAGATTCTGGCGGGCGCGGCGAACATCAACGTGTTCCTTGGGGCGAACGCGGGTCAGGCCAACCAGACGGGCGTGTTGATCACCGGCGCCTATCTCGGCTTGGTGCTGCAGAAGGTCACGACGGCCGGTGCGTCGTCGCAACCCAGTTCCCAGTACGCGTTGGTCGCTGGCGGATCGGCGGCGCTTGTTGGCATCAGTGGATTGACTCTGCAAGGATCGCTGGCCGCCCGCGTCAATCGTATGGGAACCCCCGTCGACAAGACGATCAATGTCCGCGGTACGCCAGTCGAAGTGAAGTTCGATTCTCCGGCAGATGTCACGGAGGTGAGCGGATCGGCGAAGCTGGCGATTTCCGACTTCATTTCGATCGAAGGCAGTTTCGCGTTCAGCAAGACAGGCGACACGATCCTTGTCGGCGTCTCTGGAGTTAAAGCGTTCCTCGGCGTCACCAACGGCGGACGTCCGATCGGATTGCAGGTTTCCGACGGCAATTTGGGATTGGTGCTTCGCGATGGCCGCTACGCGCTGAAGACCTCCGGCAATGTCGCGTTGGTCGGGTTGGATGGTTTGACAATTAAAGGCGGGTTCTCGGTCAGCGCGAACAAGCTAGGCGCGCCGGTGAACTACACGATCGCAGGCGTGAATGTCCGCTTCACCACCGGGGCCGACGAACTGACGTTTGGCGGCAACGCGACGTTGTCGATTGCCGGCGTCTTTGAACTAAGCGGTGCCATCTCTGTCACGAAGACGAGGACCGGCGTGCTGATGGTCGACGTGCCGACGATGGCGTTGAAGGTGTCGACGCGCAGCCAGGAGATCTTCAACATCAGCGGCCGGGCGCGATTTGGCATCGGTGGCGGCCGTGGATTCCAATTGCTGGACATCGGCATCACGAACATTTCCGCTTTTGGCATGTCGATCGTGACATCGTCCGGGCGCTTGCCGACGTTCACCTTCCCCACCGATGAACCGGTCGCCGCCCAGCTCACCACGATCACGGACGGGATCGACGCGACGCTGTTGAATTCGCGGAAATTCATCGACATCACGTTCTACAGTCCATCCGACAAGCCGTTGGATGTGAATTCGATCCTCGACGCCGATCCAGAGTTCACGCTCTCCGGCGCCGGTGTCGGCGACGTCATGGTAGGTTCGCCGAAGCGACTCGAGGGCAACACTTACCGATATGAGCTGTACGACAAGAACGAGGCCAACACGATCGACCCGTTCAGGCCTGGAAACATCACAGTCAGCTTCCTAGGCGGCGAGTGGACCGATACGGCCGGTGCGCTCAATGAGGCGGCGACCGACACGTTTGAGGTCAAGGAAGGCAAGGCGAAAACCCAGAGCGGCGTGAAGCTCGGTCCTTTAAGTCTGTCGGGACCCTACTTCGCGATCGAGGATTTCGCCTTCGACCCGGTCTTTCTGAACGACAAGCTTGACGGCGCGATCGTGACGATCACGATCGGCTTAGGGGTCGAATCGGCTTCCTTGGCGATCGGTGGATCGGGCCAGCAAAGCTCGAGTGGATTCTCGTCGTCGCTCAAGGGGTTGCGGGGCCAGTTCGACATCATGGTCGCGCTGGACGTGCCCGATTGCTTGTCGACGATCACCACGAATCCGTTCGCTTGCGTGGCGGGCGTCGGCTTCGGCAAGTTCAAGATCTCCGCCGATTCGCTCGATGTGTCGATCGCCAAGGTCGTGGATGTGAAAGCGACTGGCATTGTCATCTCGTACGACCCGGTCAAGGACAAGAATTTCGATGGCGTCGAGTCGGCCGAGGAGTTGGCCGCTTGGGACAGCCAGGAGATTGTGCGGCTTGATTCCGCCAGCGTCACGATCACGAAGATCAATGTCACGGGCGCGGTCAACCCCTTGATTCGTAAAGATGGAACGCGGATTCCCGGCTTGGTGGTGCGGAACAACGGCTTCCACCTGGGCCAGGCCTCGTTGACGTACAACGGCGACATCAACATCGGCAGTTTTCTGCAGATCACGGGTATCTTTGCCGGCGTCAGCGACTTCGGGCTCACGTTCGGAGGGGATGTCGAATTCAACGGCACCGTGTTCATCGGGGCGAAGTCCGCGAAACTTTTGCCCGGCAAGCCGATCTCGATGGAGATCAGCGACGGCCCGGACGCGGACAACGAAGGCGTGCGCGCGGCACTCGCGTTCAAGGACGGCGTGCCGTCCGGATTCCAGTTCGACGCCGATCAGCTCAAGATGAATTTCTCGTCGTTCGTGACGGTCACGGGCCGGGGAATCAAGATCGATACCGAGGCGGTGGGCGAAGAGTATGTCGCGAGCTTCAAGTCGATCGGGGCGGAGGTCAAGGCGGGCCCGCTGAAGATTGGCGGCGAATTGCGCAACTTCGCGTTCACGGCCAGCGGCAACTTCGTCACGCTGCCAGGCTTCGGCGTGTTCCTGCGCGTGGATGAAGCTTCGCCCGGCGCGATGAAGTGGCCAAGTTGGCTGCCGATCCGGATCACCGAACTCGGCATTGAATGGAAGGACATCAAGGCGCGGCCCGCGGACTTTGTCCTCACGATGTCCGCCGCCGTGACCAAGATGCCGGGCGTGCCGCTCGACTTCCGCGGCAGCGTCAAGGGCCTCAAGATCGACGTGGGACTGCTGGCCCAAGGCAAGTTCCCGGTGGTGGGATTGGAGTCGATCGCCGTTCAAATCGGCGGTGACATGGGCGGCGCCAAAATCGGCGGAAAGCTGATCGGCGGGATCATTCGAATCAATGCGGCCGGCAATGAAATCGAGTCGACCGACTCGACCACGCCGGTCGTGGACCGCGTGCTGTTCATCGGCGTGGAGGGCAAGCTCGAGATCGCCGGCAAGGGATTCACCGTGCGGTTCGCGTTCAGCGAACTTGGGCCTCTCAGCGTGACGCTCAGCGTGAAAGCGCCGCTGGTCGTCGAACCGGTGTTCACCGGTTTGACGATCGACGAATTGTCGGGAAGCCTGGAGTTCTTCAAGAGCCTGCCGACGATCACGGAGCCGGAGGAGCTAACGGGCAAGGCGTTCGGCGACGTGACCAACGTCGACGCGGACCAATGGATGACTGAAGTCCGTAAGCAGGTGATCGCGCAAAACAAAGCGGTGAAGGCGAACCCGAATCTCGGCGGTTTCCTCGCGGCGTTCACGTCGCCGATGCTCATTACGGCCCAAGCTTCTCTGTCTTCCACGCACTTGGGTAGTTCCGAATCGTTCAATGCCCAGGTCCGACTGAGTATCAGCACGGACGGCAAGATCTACGCCATGGGCAAGTTCCGCTTCTTGAACAACCGCTTGGTGATTGACGCGCGGCTCTACGCCGATTTGTCGCAGATCGCCAAGGGGAACGCCAAGATTCTGTTCCTGGCCCGTGCGCCGGTCATCGAAGACGCCCCGGACCTGAAGTTCTTGGTGCTCAAGGGCAAGTTCGAGATGCGGTTTATCGGACCGGATGGCCAGGTCATCAAGATCGATGACGACAGCGGCACTGCGGGCAAACCGACCGCGCTGCTCGTCAAGCCAGCGGCCGGGGGCACGGTGGGTTTGAAGTCGATGACCGATAGTCGCGCCATCGAAGTCACGTTCATTGGCGGAACCGATGGATTGGACACTTCCAGTATCACCGATTCCGCGTCGGAATTCCGATTGGTGATGCCGAATGGCACCGGTTCATTCATTACCGGCGTTCCCACGTCTGTGCCATCGGAGACGGGGAGCCGCTATAAGTTCACCCTGCCCGCGAGCGTGAACTTGGTGCCGGGCAAGTACAAGGTCGAATTCACCGCCAACACGTTTAAAGATACGAAGGAAGGTGGCAACGACTCGTCGTTCGCGGAATTCACGATTGGTGCGCCGAAGGGCGAATTGGCGGGACCCAAGGCGGGGGCTGAGGTCGACATTGAAACCATGAATGTCGCGGGTGGGGCCTATATGGACATCCGCTATTTGGGACTGACTGGCGGAGCCGAAATCAGCGAAAGCAGCATCACCGACGCGGCCGATGAGTTTTCGCTCTCGGGGTTGGCAGCCCAAGGGGTCACGCTGCGGAGCACCGCTCCTACCAAGAATGCAGATGGCACCTATCGCTACTACTTCGATGGCAGCTTTGGGGCGGGCCCGGTCAATGTCAACTTCGTCGCGGGTGAAATCGCCGATACGGAAGGAAACCTGTCGGCCGCCAGCGTTTCGAAGTTCTCCATCGTCGGCGCGAATGTTCGTCTGCTCTCGCCCGCCACACCGATGGCGCAGCTCAACGAACAGAAATATGTCGAGTTTTGGTTTGAGCCGACGCGTGATGGAACCCTGGACGAACTGTCCATCACGGACGAGGAATTGGAATTCAACGTGACCGGCCCCGGTGCGGCCAACGTCTCGTTTACGGGCGCCGTGGAGAAAATCGACGACAACACGTACCGCTACCCGTTCACCGGCACTTTCGCCGGCGGTGGCGTGACTTTCAATTACATCGCGGGCCGGTTCACGGATTCCAACGGCAACGCGAATATCGCCAAATCCGAGCGGCTCAAAGTCCAGGGAATGATGGCGTCGGTGGTGACTCCCGCATCCGGCTTGATGGGACGCAGCGCGCTCAATTCACAACGCACAATCGATGTGACTTTCAAGCCGACGGAAGGCTATGCCCTCGACGTCAACTCGATCCTGGACGACGAACCCGAGTTCTCCCTCAGCGGCGATGGTGGCGGGGCCGTTCAACCGGCGTCGGGAGCGCCGACGCTGGCGAATCCCAGTGATCCGTTCACCTACCGGTATACGCTGACCGGCGATTTCGAAACGGGTGACGTGGAAGTGCAGTTCATCGAAGGGGAGGCGGCGGACACCGCCGGCGTGACCCTCTCGGACACTGCCTCGTTCTTCCAGGTGGTGGAGGTGACGAGCGAACTCAGCTATCCGGAAAACGGCGGCCGCGCCAGCCGGCAGCAGTTGAATCTGGATGGCTATATCGACGTCACCTTCAACGATCCGGTCGGCGTCGGCATCAACTGGAACTCGTTGAACGACAACCAGCCCGAACTGATGTTTGTCGCCAAGGACGCGCAGGGCAAGGAAATCCCCTACGTCGGCGCGTCGATCTCGGCGGATCCCATCAAGATCTCCAACACGGTTTACCGCTATTATTTCGCGAATGATATCCAGCGTCCGGGCATTATGACCGTCAAAACGATTGACAAATCGTGGGCGGACAACCAAGGCAATCTTGGCTCGGAAAAATATGAAAAATTCATCGCCTTCCAGGAGGGCGTGAGTTTCGAGATCATCATCAGCGGCGCTGTCGAAGTCTACGCGGCGCTGGACGATCTGAAACTCTTCTCGGTCAGCGGCGAGGCGAAGCTGGTCATCGATGTCACGCCTGGCAAGGGGGTCGTCCGCCTGGATGTGAATGGCCGCGCCGACATCATGTTCCTTGGTCCGATCGCGGCGGTCGCGGGCACCTTCGTGCTCAAGGCCGAGGAAGGCAAGATGCCTGAGATGTGGGGCATCATGCGGTTCGAATTGAACCTCGGCAAGCTGCGGGCGTTGGGCCTGGACGCCAAGATGTCCGCGATGCTGATGTTCAACACCACGGACGAACTAAAGCGGGAGGCGCTTTACCTACCCACGAGCGGAACAGATACTTATGATCTGCCCGCGAAGATGTTCCGCTTCCAAGCCTACGGACGCTTCGTCATCCATGTGCCCGATTTCAACGAAGATACGATCATGGGCACCCAGCTGTTCGCGATTCGCGGCACGCTGTTCTTCGAAAT